>WJJO01000045.1 GCA_014729665.1 Caldifarciminota bacterium | reverse complement strand
TTCGTGTCCAGGCGCTGCCGTCGGCATGAAAGTACCTTGCGCACACTTCGGGGTCTTCGTCGTCATTCGAGAAATCTGAACCAAATAACACATAACCGCCTTGAGGTGCAGCGGCAATACCTAAATACAAACCGGGTCCCCATATCAAATCGGTCTTGTAATTTTTGCCAAGCATGTTTCCATTAGAGTCGTAGAACTGTGCGTAAGCGACGCTAAAAAGACCTCCGGACCGGCTGTCCTCTGCCCAGGCGATGCAGAAATTGCCCGAATCGTCTGACGCTATTGATGGATAGCGTTGATAGTTTGCATCAATCCCGGTAAGTGTATCGTCGGAGACCTTGAAGTCAGGCCCAAGAGGCTGCCCCTGTGCATCAAAGCGACGAGCAAAGATATCGCCAAGATTATCATCCTGAATATCCATCCAGGCTACAATAAAACTGCCGTCATCGGCGAAAGCTACCGGAACACTAGAGTGAGGTATCGCGCTACCTGAACTGATTTCGATAACTTCCTGATCTATGGGATTGCCAGATGCATCGAATCGCCTGGCAACGATCTGATTGCCGCCCCCTTTCTCGATAAGCCAAACGGTTATCAAGTCCCCGGAACGGTTCATTCCGATATCGCAGTTGAACCAACCGCCGAATTCCCTTTTTAAGGGGTCGACCTGGATAGACTCTCCGTTCGCTTTTCCGTCTGCGAAGTACCGCTGTACAAAAACCACAGGCTCCTCATTCAATCTTTCATTCCAAATTACCGCAAAGTCGCCGGTTGCGCGGTTCATAGCCCCCCAGCCTTCGTGAACAGGGAAGGCATCGCCTGCAGCTTGACCATCGGGTGAAAACCGTTGACCGTAGTTGTAAAGTGTTCCTTCGAGGGTTTTCATAGCCCAAAGGACGAGGAAACCGTCGTTATCCTGCATGAACACCTGGGCGTTCCCCTCGGATATAGAGTTCTCATCGTCAGAAACCAGTGTCTCGTTTCCGGTCAACGTTCCCGACATCGTACCCAGCCGGGCAAGAACCTCGTCGGATTTCTGTGTCGCACTGACCTTGTATGCTCGAGTATATGCCGCAAGCCACTCGTCATCCTTGACCGTAAGTTCCTCGGCTAAACAATGTTCGGTATGTTCATTGCTTACTTCGAGCTGTTCACCACGCGGATCGCCGTTCGAGAAGAAACACTGAAGGTATAAACGGTAAAGGACGGTTCTGTCATCAGACCACAAAAGTGCGAAGTTGCCATCGTCTGCTACCCCGATTCCGATTTTATAGTGTATACCTACATTCCCAAGTGCATCGTGGGCCCTCACCGGTTCTCCCTTTGGTGAACCAAGAGAGTTGTAACACCTGAAGTAGACTGCTTCGCCTTCAGTTTCCACCTGCTTCCACGCAACTACGAAATCACCGTTCAAATCTACGTCGACAACAGGATAAGAAGCCCCGTCTTCTATATTTATCTGAAAGGCATCACCAAGGGATTCTCCGTTATCGGCGAATCTTCGTCCGAATATATGAAACACCCCATTTATTAAGTCATGCCAAACCACGATGCCGGAACCGTCCGAGGCTATAGCAGCCTTAGGGTAACCAGCGGGAAACTCTGGATCAGCAATTACCTGAGTATCGCCTTTAGGTATATCTTCAGCATCAAATGCCTGAAGCATTATTAATTTATCTATCCAAACGTATATGTATTCACCATCTGGATTCATGGCCATATCCGCACAAGGCCATGCCTCGAAACCAAGTTGAACCTCATTCTCAAGGGGTGTACCTTCAGGTGAAAATCGTCTTCTGAACCAACCCTGATAGGCTAGAATATCCCTATGCCAGCAGATTAAGAAGTTACCGTCACCGGATGAGACAACATCTGGCCATTCCTCCTGATCGTAGCCTGCGAAGGTGTTTACCCTTGTATTACTTCCTTGCGGTGTTCCGTTCTTAGTGAGGAGTTGAAAAAAGACATCACCAAAACCAACATTTCCGAAGTTACGGTCATCGGTCCATACTACTATCCAGTCCTGGGGCAGGGCGGCAACAGAGACGTCCTTCTTTTCACACTTGTATGGGTAATCGGTGTTAATCAGGAAATCATCCTTGACAACACCACCCTGAATAAAAAAGATTAAGAAAAATAACTCAAGATACATTGTATCCTCCTTTACTCGAAAATTATTTTAAGCATGGTTGTCTATGTGTCAAACCGTGGGGTTGATTAAACACAAACCCCACGGTATTTCATTGTACTATTCTTGTTTTAATCACTGCTTGTACTCCACCAGCTGCCCCAAGAGGGCGGTGGATTTTCCAAGTAATCAGCGTCACCCGTACCGTAAGCTGTATCAGCATCAACGTAACCCAAGAGATCTCCAATCGGATCAGGATCAACATTATCCGCCGACCAGGTTCCTGTGAAAACGGAACTCGATACAGAACCGGTAAAGGTTCCCGTTATTCCTGCTCCGTTATTGAAATCAGGATCAGCCCAAGTTCCCGAGAAAACACCTGTTCCATCATTCCAGGTGCCTTCCCATTCAGCCATTGGTTTGAGAACTTTACCATTGATTATAATAGTGCCTGTGGCTGTACCTTCATAATCGTGTGTGGTTGCAACAGCAGTTATTACGGCTGCGAACATAATAACAGTTAGGACAGCAATTAGGTTTTTGGGTTTACGCATTTAGCGCCTCCTTTGACCTTTCGGTCGTTTTGTGGTTACGGTCCACGGGAGGAACGCCCTCGACTTATCCTAAGCCCAGCGTCCCCCAGCGTGGGCATTGTGTTTCCCACTGAGTATTAGTGCCATTTAATACACTTACCCGGCGGTTAGCTCATTTTACTCAAAAAAAAAAGGCATGTCAAGTGTTTTAGTCTAATTATATACAATATGAAATTCTTTTTAAAAACGACCGCAGGGAGATCCACCGAAGGAGAACGAACGAAGTGAGATCTAATCTTCTACCGAAGGAAAACGACTGTAAGGAGTTCTAATCGATAGTCACCTAACTACCACCACCTTCGCCCTTGCACTTCCCTGAACACTTTCAACCCTTGCGAAATACACCCCTGATGATAAGTCGGCAGGAAACCACTTACCCGTGCCTCTGACAACCTGCTCCGCGACCCGGCAGCCTGCGGAGTTGTAGACCGTTAATATGGCTTCTTCCGGAACCTCGTAGGAGAGCCGGTTTAGGGTGGAGGTTAACTTTACGGATGATACATCAAGCGCAGCCTCCTCAACCGCCGGTAGGTTCCAGTCGGTTATCTTGGCGTATACGTCCCAGCCCTTATGTCGGCGGTTATCGAGCCAAACGTAGATTATCTGATCATCGGTAGCAGCCACGCAGTTGTACTTAGCGGCCTGGTGATTGTAGGGAAAAAGATCGGGCTGATTAATCTGGATCTTATTTCCTGTCTGGTTGCCCTGTTCGTCGTAGTAGCAGGCGCAAACCTCAGGATCCCCGTCTTCTGCAGAGTAATCGGTGCCGAATAACACGTAACCGCCCTGGGGTGCGGCGGCAATGCCCATGTCAAGGAAGTAGGCATGCGTGAGCTCGGTTCCCACGTTCCTGCCGAGTTCTTCACCTGCGGCGTCGTAGAACTGTGCATAGGCAAGGAAGGCGGGCTCCGGGTCGGTAATCCGGCTGTCCTCTG
>WJJO01000450.1 GCA_014729665.1 Caldifarciminota bacterium | reverse complement strand
CTCCAGCATCGGCTCTACCGCACGTCGGTCTCCAATCTTACCCAACGCAACTGCGGCAGTATTTCGATACCGCACTTCATTATTTGTGTTCTGCATATAGTCAATCAATACAGGTACGGCTCTCCGGTCACCAATTTCACCCAGAATCCGGATAGTATAATCGGTATAGTAACCTGGTCGGTTCTCGAGATACTCAATAAGAGGCTTAACAGCACGCCTGTCGCCTATCCGTAGTAACGCGCGGAAAACTTCATAGCATTCAAGGTTCTTAACCAGGAATCTTACTTGTCTGCGGTCCGCGAGCTGGGCTATCGCAGGAACTGCAATACTCCTGTATTCCCCGTTTCTTGCCGCTTTTTTCAAGGGTTTCATTGCAATTTCTCCGCTCGCGGCCAACGCATCAATCAAAACGTATCTGGGAATATCACTATCCACCATCTCCAGAAGTACCCTGACCGCCCGACGGTCACCCAGTTTGCCCAATGCAATAGCGGAATTTTCTCTGACGTAATCTATTTCGGTGGTATCCTTAAGAACCTTAACCAGACACCGGAGGGCTCGCGCGTCACCGATGTCTCCAAGACTCCTTATCACCCTGGATTTGGGCACATCATCTTGTTCGGTTTCGATAAGAGCTATCAACGGTGAAACCGCTTCCGTAACTCGAAGTGTACCCATGTATTGAACAGCCGCAAACCTTACATCATACGAATCGTAGCCAAGCATCGATATCAATTTATCTTTAGCAGAGGTATCTTGTATGTACTCAAGGGTATTTATTACAGTACTTATTACATATTCATTATCTTGATCAAGGGCGGCAATAAGAGCAGGCACGGCTCGAGGATCATCGGTTTCCCGTAACCATTCCGCCGCCGTTGGTATGCCCTCCTCTAGATATACAATAAGTTCCGCCACGGGGTCATCTTGCGGATTATTCAACACCTCGCGCGCATCCTTCTCTCGTGAGTAAACCGGCAGACCTACAAAAAAAACCGTCAATATTGAATACAGCAGTACTCTCATCACTTTCCTGTTACATATCCTCAGGATTTACGAGCTGGAACCAGTTCCCGTCAGGGTCGGTGAATGTAGGACATTTCTCAGAGCCGTCAGTCCCTTTGAACTCCAGTCCCCGGTCCTTGAGTCTCCTCATCGTTTTGGCTAGATCATCGCAGTACAGCGTAATTCCCTGTGCAGTATGCTGGTAGTCAGGGGAAGGGGAAGGCCGTGAGGCTGAGGGTCGCAGAAGGATCTCGATCTCTCCTGACTTAACCCACACAAACTTTCCACCCTGAACAGCCACCTCCTCGAATCCCAGGACTTCCACGTAGAAATCCTTTGATTTCAGCGGATCGGCAACGAAGAGCTCTATGTGACCTATCTTCATCGCTTAGATTTCCTCACCCGGAAAGGTGTTGAAATAAATACAGTTCCCGTCCGGATCTCGTATCTCCGCTGCCGCACTTCCGTCTTCTTCTGTGAATGCGTCCTTCACCAGTTCCAGGTCCTTTGATTTCAGGTGTTCTGCGATTGCGTATACGTCCCCGCCGCGAAAGTTTAAAAGGTTCACCTTAATATGCCCCTGATACAGACCCAGGATGCAGTTCCCGTGCTCGATTATTACCCAGTTCTCATCGATGTTGCCGCCGACCTGTTCGAAACCAAGTTTTTTGTAGAAATCCAATGACCTGTGCACGTCCTTTACATTCAGGCAGTACTCGAACCTGCCCAGCTGGATTTCTTTTGTCACTTCATTCCTCCTTTGATTTTGTGTAGTTCCCGTAGCCCTCTATCTCCTTTTCCAGTATCTCGCGGGCACGCCCCGCGTCTGAACCGCGGACCTGCAACTTGATCTCTGAAATACCGAGGATGTCGGGCTGTATACCCATAAGTCCTGTTAATCTCTCTCCTTCGATCTGGCAGAATATCCCCTCCGCGGCGAGAAGGGTCTTTACCATCTCTATCCTTATCCTGTCGGTACCGGTATATACGGTTACCAGGCTAGGGAAGATATCCTTCATGCTAAGACGATATCTATTGTTTAAGGGATGTCAAGGTTTTTAAGGCCCTAATCTTCCTCTTCTTTCTCTTCCTCGTAGTAAACGTAGCCTTCCTTCAACTCTTCTAGCAGTTCCAGTGCGCGCTCCGCATCTTTGTAACGCACCTGCATCTCCACCGGACCTACGATGAGGCTCGAGCTTGCTCCCAGCCTGCCCAGCCCGAACAGGTCCTGGGTCAGTTCGTCCTTGATAAGGTACGGTATACCCGCCTCATCTAAAATTGACTTTGCCAGGGCGATCATTGCCTGCTCGCCCGTGGATAGTACGGTTACGAGCCTATCTTCTTTCTTACTCATACAATCAACGATAGTGCCTAATCGGGTTGTGTCAAGGTGAGGTAATGAGAAATAACTAATCTTTATTCACTTGACAAGCTGACGAAATTTTAATATATTATATCGTCTCCGTAATATTTCTGCGGGAGAAAAGTTGGATAAGAAGTTGGAATTAAAGGCGCAGGAAAGTAAGGAGGAAAATGCCTGAGAGATTAATCCCTTTTATCTTACTCGCAGCACTGCTGGTTATTACTGCCTGCGAGAAACCGCCGCCCGAACTTAAGTTTGTCGAGACCGAGGCAACCTGGTCGCCTGACGGCAGTACGATAGCTTACGCGAAGCCTGACGGCATATGGTTCATTGACGCTGACGGAACCAATGAGCGCAAGTTTAGCTCGGATATGCAGGTAGATTGGTCTCCTGACGGCGAAAGGTTAGTAATAGCAACGTTTGGCTGGAACATCTACTTGATAGATAAAGACAGCACCAATACAGAGTGGCTGATTGAAGACGGTAAGTCCAACACACCCGCATGGTCGCCGGACGGGAAATGGATTGCGTTTGTGAGACCCTTTACACCAGGTGGATTGTTCTGGAAGAGTATTGAAACAGATGAATTCGGTGGTGTACCACACGTTGGGGGGG
>WJJO01000449.1 GCA_014729665.1 Caldifarciminota bacterium | reverse complement strand
GCATTACTCTCTCCATCTCAACCATTAGCCGCTCTCGATGCCTGATTATTGCTTCCTTCTCAGGTAAAGTCATATTCATATCCTCCTTGTCTCTAACTCTACCTGAGACGCAATTCATTGCAACCTACACATTATATCAACAGAACCGTTATTGGTCATAGCGTCGATATCACCGATGTGGTCTTCGATGTTGATATCCCCGTTTTCTGAAGAGAGATCAGCCTCACCCGAAATATTGGTGGCATTGATGTTGCCGCTTGTCGAGTGAAGGGTAATGCTGTTTTGATGACCGAGTACGGTAACGTTGCCGTTTAAGGTTTCGAGTACTACCTCGATATCTTCGGGCAGGGTGAGATCCACGTCGCAGGAGTATCCTAAGGGTGTCACTGGGACGTCAATGGTTATTGTTAAGTTTACACCGTCAACGTCCTCGGTGATTTTAATCTCTGAGAGGTCTTCACCCTTCTTGGTGAACTTCACGATGATATCCTCGCCTGCTTCCGCGTCAGCCGTTATCTCGCCGTTGTCGCAGGAGATGGTTACCTTATGATAATCGGCTGCCGTATATTCCCGGGTCTCCTCGGCTTCCTGCTTTTCGCATACCATGCCGGAAAGACCGAGGATTATAAGGACGACCGCTGTCAGGACTAATGTTTTCTTCATGATTTACGCCTCCGTTTTGGTTTAGGAGAGTATACGAGGTGATTTCAGACTGTCAATAACGATTCCTTCGCAACATCTGGACTGCTCTTTGCGTCTGTTAGGATAATGCTGAGCAACATCCCCACCTATTTCAGGATGCTAAAGGACTCTCGCTTTCGCCTGTTCCTTAAGAAGCTTCAGGATGCAGTGCCTTCATCCAGAAACGGTTCGAAAGGCAAAACCCTCGGACTTGTTAAACTGTTCCTTGCCGGGGAGCGTATCCTTCCGTTCGAGGGCAACTACGTAGCCATCTCGCTTCTGCCGCCCCTGGGCTCCGCCTCGTTCCTGCAGTTTGTGCGCACCCAGGGCGAGAACGTCTTTGCAGACGGAAGCAGGGTAAGGATGCCCGCTCCGATATCCCTCTCACTTGCCATGACCAACCGCTGCAACTACAACTGCCTTCACTGCGGCGTGAATCTGCCTTCGGGAGTCAGGGAGATGACTGCTAGTGAGTGGGTGAGGACTACAAGGACGCTTCTCGAGATGGGTTCTGCATACTTCGCGCTCACGGGCGGCGAACCCCTGACACGCGGCGATATGGAGGAGATCGTAAGGGACGGTTTCGACGAAAGGGCGACCACGATACTTTTCTCCAACGGCAAGGTGCTGACGAGAGAACGTGCAAGGAGCCTGAAACGTGCCGGGCTGTTCGGCCTGTGCGTAAGCCTCGATTCAGCAGACCCCGAGGTACACAACCGGATGCGCGGTAACGCAAGTGCGTTCGAACATGCGCTTACAGCGATTGCAAATACAAGGGCTTCGGGGCTATATACCCTTGCACAAGCCGTGGTTTACAAGAACCAGCTCGACCGGAAAAAGCTTTTCAGACTGTTCAAGCTGGCCCGCAGTCAGGGTGCGCACGAGTTCCGTATCATGAAGCCTGCAAGGGCAGGCACGCTGATCAGCTCACAGGAGGAGGGTATCTTCTACGACGAAGCCGACGACGAGTTCGCCCGCCGTCTCCAGTACCAGGCAAACCGCCGATGGGACATGCCCAAGGTGACGGTCTTCCCCTTCTCCGAGATAGGCAAGTTCAACTGCAACGCAGGGGTAAGGCATTCCTACATCACGGCGAAAGGCGACTGGACCCCGTGCGACTTTATACCTATGTCCTTCGGCAACGTGTTAGAGGAAGATATGCGCACTATCTGGCGGCGCATGAACGATGCGGTGGGTGTACCCAAGAAAAAGTGCTGGTCAGCCGACCTGGCCGAGCATCTATGCGGTAAGTGCCTTCCCCTTGAGCCTGAGGCCTCGGCGAAGATTGCGTGCGAGTTCAGGGAGAGAGAGCTGGTTCGAATAAAGTAGTTCTGACCTCAAATGTAGGATAATCCCTGAGATTGACAATACGTATCAAATCAATATCCTAATAAAATACAAAGGAGTTGTGATTGCTAAACTGTACAAGGATTCTCAGCCTTGTTCTGTTCCTTGCTGCATTCGCATCATGTGATAGAAGGATCAAATGGGAAAACTATACCTCCCAGGAGGCGGGTTTCTCAGCGTTGTTTCCGGGCAAGGTGAAGGAGAGAATTGAAACGATCAGTACAATAGACCGAGGAATGATAGACAATCATTATTTCACGGTCGAGAAATCTTACGGAACATTCGTTGTTTCTTATCTCTATGCACCAGAGAACTGAATTCCGGATGATCCATGGATTGACAATTCTTTCTTACGGAATCAGGAACCTGACTCACTGTTCGATAGACATATTGCCGCCTTTTTGGAATGGACTCCCGGGACAGAAATTATTTATGAGAAGCGCATCACGCTTGACGGACACCCGGGTATTGAATACAAGGTTAGTTGGAAGGGCGAGGTTAGTGTGCCTATTTACGTGGAGGTCGAGGATGTAGCAGTCGATATGACTAACCGATATTTTGCCGTTGATAACGAAAAGTATTATTTTATTAGCGTTGTATACCAACCCGGAGGTTTGGAAACCTATGAGATTGAGAAATTCCTGGATTCGTTCAGGCTTATCCACTAAACAACAGAGGATCAAAATGAAAAGAATCGTCAAGTTAACTGTATTGATATTAGTATTAAGGGTCTTGTATAGTTGAATAACGAGGGTATACTGAGCAATGCATTGTCGCTCAGTGTATTCAGCGGATTTGACCTTACAAGAAATCAGGAGGATTTTCTTGGAAGCAAAATACGGCAAATATGTACGG
>WJJO01000448.1 GCA_014729665.1 Caldifarciminota bacterium | reverse complement strand
CCGTACATATTTGCCGTATTTTGCTTCCAAGAAAATCCTCCTGATTTCTTGTAAGGTCAAATCCGCTGAATACACTGAGCGACAATGCATTGCTCAGTATACCCTCGTTATTCAACTATACAAGACCCTTATTATAACCAAGTCAAGTCCAATCAGATAAGTTGACAATTATCAATTCTCACCTATTATCTATTCAAGTTTGACATAAGGAGGAAATCCTATGGCGCTATTATGGATATTTCTGGGACTTGTCGTTCTTCTGGTGATAATCGCCATCGCCATCTACAATGGTCTTGTTGTGAAGCGCAACCGCGTCCGCAACGCATGGCACCAGATTGACGTTCAGCTTCGCAGAAGGTACGACCTGATCCCCAACATCGTTGAGACGGTCAAGGGCTATGCCAAGCACGAACGCGAAACTCTCGAGAACGTAATTGCCGCACGCAAGCTCGGGATGGATGCAAAAACGGTCAAGGATGCGGCCAAGGCAAACAATATGCTGACAGAAACCTTAAAGTCGCTGTTTGCTGTTGCCGAGGCGTATCCCGACCTCAAGGCAAACCAGAACTTCATGGCCCTTCAGGAAGAGCTTCGCTCGACCGAGGATAAGCTGGCATACGCGCGTCAGTTCTACAACGACGTTACTATGGACTACAACACCGCGACCGAGAAGTTCCCGGCGGTGATATTCGCGCGCATGTTCGGCTTCAAGCGGTTCGAGTTCTGGGAGATACCGGAAGAAGATAAGGCCGCACGCGGCCCTGTCGAGGTTAAGTTCGACTAGAAACCTTAAGACAGAGATAGCAACATGAAGCCACGCCGGCATCTTTATAACCTTATTGCGGCTAATAAGTGGAAGACATTCTTCTTCGTCCTGCTCTTTGCCCTGATAATCGGATTCATAGGACTGGTTGTAGTGTTCCTGTTTACCGAGACCTGGACTGGATTCATTATCTGGTGCATAGTCATCGGTCTGTTTCTGGTTGGTTACAACCTCATCTTTTTCTTTACCTCAAAGAAGCTTGCGCTTGCAGCCAACGGGGCAAAGAAGGCTAACCCTGACCAGTATAAGAGGCTTCACAACGTGGTGGAGGAGATGTCTATTGCCTCGGGTCTTCCAAAACCCGAGGTTTACATCGTGCACGATCCGGCCCCGAACGCCTTTGCCACTGGAAGAAACCCAAAGAACGCCGCGGTAGCCGTAACCACAGGACTTTATGAGATGATGGACAGGGCAGAGCTTCAGGGGGTTATCGCACACGAGATGTCCCATATCAAGAATCACGACATCCTTCTTATGACCATTATCGCCATCATGGTAGGTGCGGTTGTGCTGGGGCGCGACGTAATGCTTCGCTGGGGGCTTTTCTTCGGCGGCGGACGCTCCCGCTCATCCGGTAAGGGAAGCGGCGCCGCTGCCATAATTCGCTTACTCGTCATAGTAGTTCTTCTAGCCCTTGCATCGATTGCGGTGCTTTTAATCCGGGCGGCAATATCCAGGCAGCGCGAGTACCTTGCAGACGCCTCCGGAGCCATGATGACGAGGAACCCGGAAGGGCTTGCAAGAGCGCTTGAAAAGATAGGCGGTACGTACCGTAAGATACAGCGAAAGACCTTGGCTACGGCCCACCTTTACATCTCTTCACCTGAGTGCAAGGACAGGTTAAACCCCAAACGGCCCCACAAGAAGATCCGCTCGAACGCATGGTCGACCCATCCGCCTATCGGGCTGAGGGTTGAGCGCCTGCGTCAGCTTGACCCTACCTCAGAGTACGCCCAGCGTCTTGCATGGGCTCGTGCGGATAACGCTCCGATCTCCTCCAGTTTTACATCGAGAGCATCGGAGTCAGCAAATCCGGTTGAAGGTGTTACGGGTGGAGTAACAGGTATGGGTTTGGTTGCCGGAACCCGGAAGTCTGAGGAAGGACCTGCGGAACAGGAATCCGGTCCCCCTGCTGCAAAACAAGGAGACCCCCAGCAGGACCCACCTGTTGATACCGATGAATCAAAGGTCGAACGGATGATAGACGACTACTTCATTGAGAGTTAATCCCTCAATCGTCGCCACACCAACAAATTATCCCTGGATTGTTGATAGATTTCTATTCCGTCAGAACGACCTTTGACCTCTGGACACCGTGTGGCGTACTTACCCACATGAAATAAACGCCCGGGCTGAAACCATCACCCCAAGCAACTTTTCCTGAAGCCTGGGAGTTCAATATTTCATCAATCCTGCGGCCTGATGCATCAAATACTGATGCTGAGAAACCCCGTGGCATATCCCGATATTTAATTATTATCTCCCGATCTATTTTACTTACATATTGCAGGTAACCTTTTGTATCAACAACCGATTCGTTAACGGCATTAACTAAACCTGCAGAATCTGTTTTAATCAGCCAGAGATCGGTTTCAGCGACAGCAAATGATTCCGTATAACCTGCAATAATGTAACCGCCGTCATTAGTTTGTTCGCAATAGGCTCCAATTTCGTGCCCTTCACCGCCGTAGGTTCGCGTCCATAGGATGTCGCCGTGGGAGTCGGTCTTCAAAAGCCATAGATCAAAACCGCCTTCGCCGAATGACTTAGTCCATCCGGTAATAATGTAGGAACCGTCGTTGGTTATCTGGATACAGCTTCCCTGATCTGCGTTGAAATCACCGCCGTAGCGGCGTGTCCACAAGGTGTCACCTGACTCATCGGTTTTAAGCAGCCACAAGTCACCGACCGTACACGAAGGTGAGGCGTCGACAAAACCTACGACTATGTATCCACCGTCGTCGGTTTGACGCACGCAGTATCCTTCATCCTTTTTATCCGTCCCGTAAGTACGTGTCCACAGGGTGTTACCATAGGAATCAACCCTGACAAGCCACAGGTCACTGTAGTTGGGATCAGCACCCGCTTTACCCGCAAGGACATACCCTCCGTCATCCGTCGTTTCGACACAGAAGAAATGTTCATAATCAGCCCCACCGTAAGTACGTGTCCAGACAGTATCACCTTGGCTGTTAAGCTTCAGCAGCCACCCGTCGAATGACCCGGAACCGAATGAATCTGTAGAACCTGATACTATAAACCCGCCATCTTCTGTTATCTCGATACAATTCCCGCCTTCAGCGCCTTCCCCGCCGTACGTAAAAGCCCATACACTGTCGCCTTCAAGGTCTGTTTTGAAAACCCAGAGATCCCAAGTTCCTGAACCGTACGAAGTTGTAACCCCGGCAATCACATAGCCGTCTGAGACTTGTATACCGGAGTACCCCTCGTCGTTTCCTGCCCCACCGTAAAGCCTTGACCACTGGCTGATACCGAGGTTGTCGGTTTTAAGAAGACAAAGGTCGCTCTCCTCACTATCGACCGAATAGGTGTCGCCGATTGCTATATAACCACCATCGCGGGTTTGATGTACACACTCACCATCATTATGATCGTCCCAATAATAGGTTTGAATCCAACCACCAAAAATATGCACCGGTACAAACAAAATTACGGCACTGGCAAGGACGATAACTTTCAAATTGTGGTTCATAGATTCCTCCTTGTATTAACACGATATAATACGAAAGAATTAAATCATGTCAAGTTTGGTTCACTTGGAATTCGCTTATTAAAGACTTGACAAAGTCTTTTTTTTTTTATAATTCTCTAAGTTAGTACTTTGAAACTAGTTTTAATAAAATAAATGAAGGAAACAAGTAAGGAGAGCGTTATGAAAAAGAACACAATCGTGTTTACGACGATAGCGGGGATTCTGTTATGTGTACCTTTATTCGCAGAAACAATAATACCTGGAACAGTGACATGGTGGGGATGTAGATGCGATGCAGTACCAGTCGAATGCTACTGTATTGATATTACTGATCAATGGCAAGAACCGGATTTCCCCAACTTCACTTCCTTTCTCGCTGCTTTGAGAGATTTAGATAGTTACGATAGTGAGGATGAAGGCTACATGTTTTTTACATCCTTAGTTGAAAACGGAACATATTACCCAGATTCAGCGGGAACGGGTTTGGTCGCATACTCTTTTCAGTTGCTTGAGGATTTATTCCAAGGTTCATTTTAGGTGCCAACTGTAAAAAAAAGGTTAATAGTTGAATTAATAGAAAGAAACGAGGTAACTATTTATGATCCTCGATAAGGGAAAAACCAACTAAGGAGGTAAAAAAAATCCAAAAAAAAATACATCACTTAACGTTAACTGTAGTACAAAAAAAGGAGTAAAAAATGAAAAAGGGCGCAATAGCGTTTGCAATAATAGCAGGTGTGCTTTTGTTCACCCCGTTGTTCGCAGGGCAAGGCCGCGTTGAGTGGGGTGGTAAAACATGGTGGGGTTGTGACTGCGCTGAAGTGGCCTGTGAATGTCCATGTTATGTGGATATCGTTTTTTCCTACGTATGCCCGCAAGCACCACCTGATGTTTTAGAATACCTGAGAGATTGGGAATGTTACGACAGCGAAGATGAAGACTGCATATATTTCACTGCGTCTATTACCGGTGATGGTGGATACGAACCGGACCCTAACGGTACGACATTAATGGCTCTCAGCAAAGACTACCTTGAGGCAATACTTGATAATTGCGAAGAATAACACATGAAAAGAAGTTCCCTACCATTACACAAAACGATAGATGGTAATAAAGAATGTCATGTCGACTGTACCTTAAGTTCAGAAAGGGGTTTTCAACTTAAAGAAGTAGTTAGGAACCAGTTGGTAGGGTCCAACTTAACTCATTTTCACTTGGTGTAATTCTCGTATAAACATTGGGTGGGGAGTTTCTTTCCCACCCAATATAATTATAAAAACCGGAGGGGATAATGCAATTATTCAACTTCATCATATTAGGCCTACTATCCTTCAGTACAACTGAGAAAACTTTTGGTTACAATCTTGTAAAAAGGAATGAGATTTACCTTTATCGACCTAGATTATATTCAGCATTCAATAAGGAGAATTTTACATTGTGTCCCTTAATTACTCGCCTTCCATCAGGTGAAATATTAATGATTGAACATGGGGGAAACCAAACAGGAACATGTTGTTTTTTTTCGCCATCAGGTGAACTCAACCGGATGATATTTTTATCACCACGATGTAACACAGGGAAACCTGGAAACTTATATTGGCCCGTTGGCTATGTTTTCAAGAATTCGAGTGGAAATTTCGGGACATTTAACGTAATGAATGACCGGTTATCTTTGTGGAATTATCAAGGTAACTTTTTACAGAGTTTCATTGTACCACGTTTCATAACATCTAGAGTTTATTCTACCTCTTTTGATAGCAACCTTCTTGTAATGGGCCACTTAGCCTATGAAGAATTGGAGTCCGGATCCAATCAATTCTCCGAAGTTTTTTTATTTGACTTAAACGAGAAACTTACCGACTATAAACGGATACCACTTTGTACATCTTCTTATAATGAGGTTAAATCCAAAAATGCCTCTATTTTTTACAATGTGAATACATCAATTATCAATTCCGGTGAATACGTAGCATTTAACGT
>WJJO01000044.1 GCA_014729665.1 Caldifarciminota bacterium | reverse complement strand
TTGACTTTTGACCAGCAGGTGAATAAACTAGTAGAAATACTTATGAGGAAACCAAATTATGCTTAGTAGTTCGATACTAAACTATACAAGACCCTTTTTTAATAAATAGCGGTCACCTTACAGTTGACAAGTGCACTCTCAGGTAGTATACTATTTATCCAATGTTGAAGCGTGTCATCGGATACTTGAAGGAGCGAGTGGCGGTTCTTGTTGAATTCGGAACTCGATCCAGGATAAGAGGGTTTTCCGTTCCTCGGTGGATAATCTGCTTGGGTTGCGGTATTACCCTTCTTATTCTCGCAGGAAGTCTTTATAATATTGGTACAGAAGGGTTCACTGCATACAACCGCGCCCGCCTTGAACGTGAGAATGCCGAACTTCACGCCAGGTTCAGGGATCTCTCCGCTATCTCCGATTCCCTGGAGGAGTTAATCCGCCTGGCAGAAGTTCACGATATCCAGATGCGTATCTTAAACGAGATGGATGTTCTCCCCGAGGATGTTCGTAAACTTGGAGTAGGCGGTTCCGACTTACTCTCGACTGAGATGATTGGCTTAAGAGAACTGGATAGTGGAAGTTTCTCGGAGATTGCGGTGATATCCCGCGGGGTCGATGAATTGCTGCGGCGCACCCATTACCAAAAGGAAAGCTTTTCCGAAATAGAGGTTGGTCTGGAAAAGAATGCAGAGATCCGCGACCACATCCCTTCTGTGGTTCCAACCAAGGGTACCTTTTGTGGGAAATTCGGATACCGTTCCGATCCGATTCTGGGCATACGTAAGATGCACTGCGGAGTGGATATCAGCAATTTGAGGGGGACACCCGTAATCGCAACCGCTGATGGAGTTGTCAGTTACACAGGATGGATCTCAGGCTACGGCAACGTCATCAAGATAGAACATGGGAACTGTATCGAGACGGTATACGCGCACCTTTCCGAGATATTCGTAGAGGTCGGTGATGAGGTTGAGCGATATTCCCTGATAGGAGCCATGGGAGCGACAGGAAGAACGGTGGGCACCCATCTGCACTACGAGGTCAGGGTTGCAGGAAAAGCCGTGAATCCCGAAGGGTATTTCCTGAACGGTGAAGAGGTTTTGACTCAATACCCCATGCCTTGATAATCGAAAACCGACCAAGGGTCGGGGAAGAGAAGTTGTTCGAACGATAGTCGGAAGCGGCTTAGAAATACCTCAACAATGAAAAAGCACCCTTTAGACAAGTGACACCCGAAAGGCGCTGCAAAGGAGATTATAACTATCTCCAAGCTGTCCTTCGTCAATATATCGTTACAAGGATGGGTTGCAGATTAATTGAACCACAGAGAATACAGATAATCTACTCCAGTCGAATCTGTCATGCCCTCTTGACAAGCTAAGTAACCTGACCTATACTATTTATACAAAGGAGACAAGCAATGGCTAAGTGGGCAGATTATCTTATCTCAGCTGTAAAATATAACGGTGACCGGACCAGGGTTGAAGGTGTGCGTTGCTTTATAGATAAGGGTGAGAGTTTGAGTGAGGCTTTTGATATCCCCCGCAGTAAGGTCATCTATCTTCTGGAAAAGGGTTACTCAATAGTAGCCATCTACAAGAATATCGAGGGTAAGTGGCAGAGGGAGTCGCGAGTCAGACTGTTCGAGATTGGTGGGAAAAAGTATATTCGAACCGATACTTTCAATAACCCTAATGATAATCTTGAAGGCTTACCAGAGTATTACGGAGGCGAATCGTAACAGATTAATAATTCGTTTACCTTAAGAAGTTGTCGGAAAAACGCGCAGAGGCACAGAGGGTAGATAGAGAGGCAAGTTTTCCAATTAGCATGGAAGCTGTCCTGAATCCGGCACTTGACTGACCGGATAAGACGCTTATCATTATTACGTTGAATATACACAAGGAGGATTTATGAAGAAGATTCTGGTTATGGTTGTCGTATGTTTATCCTTCGTTTTGATGCCAGGTTTTACGCTTACATCGATTGACGCAAACGATTTCCGCGGGACTTCCCGGCTTCAGGCTGATGGTCTCGACACCCTGGAACTGGCAGAAGACGAGGCGGATAAATTCAATATCTATCTATGTACCTGGTATCTGGTGGTGAATGCCGGCGACCGGCTGGCTGTGAAATTCACCCCTCCGAACTATCCATTCAGGATTCTCGAGGCGGCCTATGTTCCTGTTGGTTCTATAGATGACAGCACCTACAGGGAAACATGCACACTTATCTTCTACGATGAGGGTATGCAAGGTCCAGGGGCTCAGATGGGCCAGAGGACGGCATCGGCTGAGTATCCCCTGTGGTTCAACTGGTTTGATGTCAGCGACATGAATATGGTTGTCGAATCGGGTAGCTTTTACTTCGCCGTTCAATATCACAAGGCGAATTTACCTGTCTTCCAGTACGATCTGGTTAAACCCCTGCACCACGCTTCTTGGTATTACACCCAGGATCAGGGGTGGCGTTCATGGGACAACGTTACATTAGAAGATCACCCCAAACCGATGGGGGATACCGCGGATTTGATCCTCAGGATCAAGGGAAGTCTTCCCTCAGGTGACATCCTCGAGCTTGAACCCGATATAATGCAGCCGACGACTCTGAAGGTGTCGGGCGATGAGATTTATTACACGGTTGAGCAGTCTGATTATATCGAGATTACCCTCTGGGACGCGATTGGCAGAAAAAGAGCTGATATCCATAAGGGCTTTATGAATCCCGGGGAGTACAGTAATAATTTGAACTATTCCGGATTACCAAGAGGGATTTACTATATCCTTATGGATGCAGGCGATATCCATACAGGTACAAAGTTTACTGTACTTGAATAAGTCCTTATAAATTCGGGGTTTCTTCAAAAATAACGTAGAGTATTATAACCTTGACTTGACAGGGGTTATCAAGTAAAATCCAGGCTAGATGGAACGTTCCCGAAGACCAGGTGTCGTAACTAAACGTTGCTTTATTGCGGCAGGGGCTCACCTTATCGGTCAGGTTCAGATAGGTGAACTTTCAAGCGTATGGTATAACACGGTAATAAGGGGAGATATTAACTACATCTCGATAGGGCGCGAGACCAATATCCAGGATAACTGTGCTCTGCACGTTACGCACGAGTTGCCAGTGATTATAGGTGACCGCGTAACGGTCGGTCACGGTGCAATAGTACACGGATGCGTGATAGAAGACGACTGCCTCATCGGGATGGGTTCGGTGATCCTTGACGGCGCACGTATCGGCAAGGGTTCGGTTATAGCCGCGGGTGCGGTGGTGAGAGAAAGGATGGAGGTCCCGTCCCACAGCCTGGTCGTAGGCGTTCCCGGGGTTATCAAACGAACGCTCGACCCGTCTACTATAAAGATGATACGCGAAGCCGGTGAGCACTACGTCGAATTAACGAAGGCGCGTCTTGAGGAAGCGGACAATCAATGAAAACCGCTAAGATTTTAGTAATCTCGGTAATCCTCATTTCATTTTTACCCGGGTGCAGATGGTACATCTTTAACCGGCAGAAGTACGAACAGGAGGCACTTGCGGTTTTTGAAAGGGCAGAAGAGAACTATAAAAAAGGTACCTACACAGATGCCGTAGAGGAGTGTTCCAGGATAATTATCAATTATCCCCGATCCCAACTCGTCGACGATGCATACTACCTGGCCTCGCTTTCCTTTGCGAAAGAAAAGGACTGGACGCATGCAGTAGGGGCGGCCCAGAAGCTAGAAAAGGAATATCCCAAATCACCCCTGGTTGCCAAAAGCCGGATTATTCTTGCGGAGGGCTACGAACATCTCAAGTTGTATCCCCAGGCCCTGACCGCTTATATCGAGGTTTATCTTTCAACGAATAACACGGTTGAACGCAGCAAGGCCGAAACCCGGGCAAAGAACCTTTTAGGCCGGGAGAAAGACTACAACGTTTTAACCGATCTTTACAAAAAATTCAGTGACACCGAGGCTGCAGAGTGGCTTCTTTATTTCTTGGCAAGCAAGGCCTACGAGGTCGAAGATTTCGAACGAAGCGAGAGATACTTTGCCGAACTGCGTCAGCGTTTTCCGCACAGTCCATACATAGATATGATCGGAGGCAGAGAGATATCTTCAGCCGTACTCAAGGGTGAATTCTTCCTCGGGTTACTCCTGCCCTTGACCGGAAGCTTTTCAGAGTTCGGCAACAAGGTCAAGCAGGGTGTTGAACTCGCACACAAGCTTGAAGGGAAGAATACTATCTATATCGAGGTATACGATACCCATTCGGACCCGGGTGAGGCCGCTAAAGGAATCCAGCATCTTATCTCACGCGGGGCAAAGGCCATAATCGGTCCCCTGACATCGGCTGAGGTTAACGCGACGGCGAAGATTGCAGGTCAGGCAGGATTAACGATGATTTCACCGACTTCTACCGATCCGAATCTCCTGTATTTGAATAACTGCCTGTTCCAGCTTAACTCATACGCCGAAGAGGAGGCAAGGGAAATTGCCCGCTTTGCGGTTCGTAAGGACTACATGAATTTCGGTATACTGTATCCGCAAACCGAACAAGGCAAAAACCTGGCAGATGTCTTCGCGACGACCGTTAAGGCAGAGGGCGGAAAGGTCCTTTATTCCAGGCAGCTTTCGGATACGGTAGTCAATATGAAACAAACATTCCTGGAGATAAGACATAAGGGCGCCCAGGCTATATTCCTGCCTTTCGACCACCACCAGCTTTTGTCTGTAGTACCTCAGATAGCCTACTACCGGATGAAGGTGGCGATGCTTGGGATAGACGATTTTGCAGACCGTGAGATACTCCGGAGGGGAGGAACACCATTCGAAGGGGTATGGTTTGCCGCTACACCCGGGAAGCTTGCAAGCGATCTGGCCCTTAATTCCTTCTTCAATCAATACAGGAGGGTTTACGAAGGTCAGCCCGACTGGGCGGTAACACTGGGATACGACGCTTACATGTTCCTTTACGAGGCACTTTCCGAGGGGAAGAATCTATCATTATGCGAAGCAATGCGTATGCTGGATGATCGCCGTGGACTCTTAGGCCGGCTTCTTTACCTGACCGATCCGGATAATCCTGCTATACGCATCTATACAATATATAAAAATGAAATAAAGGAGATAAAGTGAACGTTTCAAAGAAAAAGAAAAAAGATAAAGGAAGGATGAACGTAGTTCATCAATCCCCCCGCTACAACTACATAAACTGGCTTCTTCTTCTGGCAGGCGTAATATCTATAGGTCTGGGATTCTGGTTCCTGCACAAAGGCTCTATTACCCTGGCGCCCATACTGATGGTGCTGGGATACTGCGTTATCGTTCCCCTGGCTCTTCTTTTGAGGATACCAAAATCAGGTGAGAGCAAAAAGGCTGATGCTTGAACATCGGATAGCCGACGCCTGTGAAATAAGCCGGATGCTTACCCGGATCTCGACCCAGATAATTGAACGAAATAAGGGGATCGGCAATCTCGTTCTGGTTGGAATAGTAAGGAGAGGAGACGTTCTGGCAAGAAGACTGGCAACTGAACTCGAAGGTTTGGAGGAGGGTAAGGTTCAGGTCGGGGCAATCGATATTACCCTGTACCGGGACGACCTGAAGCTCGCAGCCGAGATGCCTATGGTTCAGGCTTCTTCTATACCCTTCGACATAGACGGTAAGATTGTAATCCTGGTAGACGACGTTCTTTACACCGGAAGAACGGTACGTGCGGCATTAACCGAGATTCTCGACTTCGGAAGACCTGAAATGATACAACTTGCCGTACTGGTCGACCGTATCCACCGGGAGCTGCCTATAGGAGCCGATTTCGTTGGAAAGAAGGTTCCTGCCGCAAAAGACGAAATAGTGGACGTTTATCTGGAGGAATGCGACGGCAGGGAAGGGATATTTATAAAAAAACGCGAAGAAAAGGGAGATGAGAAGTGACGTGGAAACACGAGAATCTTCTTGGACTTGAAGGGTTAACTCGTGATGAGTTAACCTTTATTCTCGATACCGCCGAGCGTTTCCACGAGGTTCTTGACAGACCTATACCGTTCGTGCCTGCCCTGCGCGGCAAGACCATACTAAACATGTTCTACGAGCCGTCCACCCGAACCTCCATGTCTTTTGCAATGGCGGGTAAGCGCTTGTCTGCCGACGTCGTCGGGTTTTCGAAATCCACCTCTGCCGTAAAGAAGGGCGAGAACCTTCTCGATACGGTAAGGACTATCGAATCGATGCGTGTCGACGGTGTGGTCATACGCCACTCCTGCCCGGGTGCCGCGAAGTTCATAGCCGAAAGGATAGACGCCTTCGTTGTAAACGCGGGTGACGGGGCTCACGAACACCCAACCCAGGGACTGCTGGATCTGTTTTCGGCGCGCAAGCGACTCGGCAATCTCGACGGCAAACGGATGGTCATAGTCGGCGATATCACTCACAGCCGGGTTTTCCGCTCAGCAGTGTTCGGTTTTACAGCCCTGGGGGCAAAGGTCTCTGTGTGCGGTCCGCCGACACTGATCCCGAGGGAGTTGAAGACGGCATACCCGTTCGTAGATATCGAAACCGATTTCGACGCGGCATTAGAGAAAACCGATATCGTAATGATGTTAAGGATGCAGCTCGAGCGTCAGCACAAGGGCCTGTTCCCTTCGATAAGGGAATACCGCAAGCTTTACTGCCTGACCGCCGAAAGGCTGAAGAAGGCCTCCCGGGACGTCGTAGTTATGCACCCCGGGCCGATGAACAGGGGGGTCGAGATAGAACCGGGCGTCGCGGACGGTCCGAACTCGGTCATCTTAAAACAGGTAAGGGCAGGTGTCGCGGTGCGGATGGCGGTGCTTTACATACTTGCTGGAGGCGAACTTGAACGATAAGATATTTATACGCGGAGGATTCGTATTCTTCCCGGAAGATAAGATATTGAAGAAGATGAATATCGAGATTGAAGAAGGCCGCATAAAAAGGATCACCGATTCCGTCACCCCGGAAGGCGATGTTACGACGGTGGAAGCCGAAAACAAGCTCATATCCCCCGGGCTTGTGGACATACACGCACACCTTCGTGAGCCGGGCAGGGAGGATACGGAGACACTCGAATCAGGGGCATGGGCTGCCCTCGCAGGCGGTTTTACAACGGTATGCGCGATGCCGAATACTTCTCCGCCGACCGACACGCGTGAGCAGGCGGTATTCATAAGAAGGCGTTCCGAAGAACTGGGGCTTGCAAGGATCCTGCCTATAGCCACGGTGACTAAAGGACGCGAAGGCGCCGAGATTGCCGAGTTCGCGCTCCTTGCAGAAGGCGGCATCGTGGCTGTATCAGACGACGGCGACTGGGTAGTATCAGCCGAGGTGATGCGCAGGGCGCTCGAGTACGCCGGGATGCTGGGACTCCCCGTTATAACCCATGCCGAAGAACCCTCGATGTGCGCCGACGGTGTGATGAACGAAGGCACCGTATCTGCAAGGCTCGGACTTCGGGTACGTCCCCCTGTTGCGGAGGAGATTGCTATCGGTCGTGATATCGCGCTTGCTTCATATACCGATTCCCACTTACATATAGCCCACCTTACCACGACGAACGGGGTGGAGCAGGTTCGCAAGGCACGTTCGCGCGGGATAAACGTCACTGCCGAGGTAACCCCTCACCATCTTCTGCTGACCGATGAGGAGCTCTCTAAATTCGACGCCAACTACAAGGTCAACCCGCCCTTGAGGACCGAAAAAGACAGGCAGGCGCTAATAACCGCCTTAAAGGACGGGACAATCCAGGCCATTGCAACAGACCACGCCCCGCATGCGGCGGAGGAAAAGGAGCAGGAACTGGATTCGGCG
>WJJO01000043.1 GCA_014729665.1 Caldifarciminota bacterium | reverse complement strand
TCAAGGGTAATCATTATCAGTTCTTTGTCGAGATTGACATCGCTGACTTTCACCGGTAACACGTTACCTGTAGCCGCAATCATTGAACCATCTATCGGACTGCCATTGGCTATTATTACGAGAGGAATCAGAAGTATTAAGGTTATTAGAATGCCTTTCATCATCTCTCCTCTTCTTCTCCTGGATGGTAGCTTGGATAAGACAAAAACATCACCTCGGAGATACACGTATGGGTGTTATCCTCACCCGGTCGCGCATCAAGGATAGTCAACCTGACCTTACCTGTTTTAGGTAACGGTCCATACCCCACGTGGAAGTAAGTCAAAAACCAGTCGTAGACAATAGCTTTCGGGGGATAGTAATATTCTTTACCCTGCCTTGTTGAAATCGTGTGAATCAGGCTGTCCTTGGAGTCGTAGAAGTCAAGTTTGAAATCGGTACAGGCCCCGTAGTCTGTAAACGTGGTACTGTCTTTTGTATAACCCGGGAGTACGCCTATTGCAAAATAGTAGGCATCGTATATCGTGAATTCTACCCACTCCCCCTTGCCTGTTCCGTCCGTACCTTCAATCCAGACAGTAGCGGGGTCGCCGTCTATCAGGTTGGCCGCCCTGTACTGGCCTGAAAGTTCCGATGAAGCCTTAATCCCCCAGAAGCGGTTCGGGTTCATCCTTGACTCACGCAGGAACTCGTCGGTCTTCTTGCTCTTATTGTTATAAAGTATGGTGATATCATCACAGGTTCGCAGGTCTAAATCCTCCACCTCCATCGTGTATATACCGTTATCCTCTATATATGCCCAGGGCAGAACCAGCTCATCTACAACCGTTCCGGATTCCTTCTCGGCCCTTGCATCAACAATAATCTTGAGTCTGCCGACCGTGCCCGTGCCCCAGTAACCCGAAGGCGACATATCATAGAAAAAATAACGCTTATCAAATCCCGGCATATACGACTTGCTGGTTGCCCAATCCTCGAACCCTGCCTTCATCCTGTAGTGCACTGAGATCTCCTTGGTTTTCCCGCTGGGAAAGAATACGTCTGTCAGGTACCATCGCCGGGAAAAAAAATCTATGTATATAAGGTCCTTAAATTTTTTCCCAACGTATACTGAATCCTCAACCTCCAGGAGTGTTGTTTCCAGCTCCCCTGTCTCGTCGGATATTTCAAAATCGGGAAAGCATTCTTTCTCCCAGTCGTCAACCATCGAGAACCCGATAATTAGTGGAATGATATCAATCGGGAAAGCATACGTTATCTCCTCGGATGGGCCGTGATTGGTGAATGTGTAGACAACCTTAACGTCAACGTAGTCGCCTTCGATAGTGACAGATATTATCTCCTCATCAAGGGTCACATCTTTCTTTGCAATCAACCGGGCATTACCAGCGCCCTTCATCGGCGAAGTATCGAACGGACCGCCGTTGGCTGAAAGCACCCCGGCCATCCCGAACAGGACGGGGATTATTATCTGTATAGGTTTTTTATTCATTACAATACCTCCAACTCATGTTTACATCCTACTTCTGTATCCACTCTTGTCAAGTTTTCCAAGGCTTTCTCCTTACTATACGACCTTAACCAACTGTATCAAGGCTCGGATGTCTCAATCAACTCCTCTTTTACGGATTCGTCCCAGTACGAGGAGTGTGCGGTAATCAACAGAAGCTCTGAAATACACGTGTTATCATATGTAGAGCCCGGATCGGTAGTCAGGATGGTAATACGAATCATCCCTTGCTCAGGTTCCGAATCCCAATTGTTCCAGCTTTCGAGGAAAGACATGAAAGCCCACGGCGACTTCTCGTTCATCTCACCGTATTCCTTGACCCGTACATCCTTTCTACACCACCGGGGATTCGCAAGATCACCGTCTGCTTCGAAAAACTCGAATCTCACCTCTGAGATTCGATTGTTCCGATAGTAAGTTTCCTTGTCCTTGCACCATCCGTTAAGTATACCGACCGCGTTCAACGGGAAATTCTTGTACTCGATTTCGACACATTCCTCGAAGCCGGCACCCTCAACGCCTTCCGCCCATGCAGTGGTATGATCACCGTCGATGAGGTTTTCCGCCTTGAAATCGTCTGAAAGCTCGGAAGATGCCCGAATGGCTACGATATGTTCAGGTCGGATTCTGCCCCGCTCAAACATTTCGTGATCCTTGGCCTTCCAGTTATGGTAGATGAAAGTTATCTTTTCAGCCTCGGTAAGATTGAAATCGGTAACCTCGCACGTATACACCCCGTCATTTTCGCTATAGTTATCGGGAAGGATAAGACTGTCGATGGTTGCTCCCTTTGCAATCTCTGCCCTTGCATCAATGACTGCCTTAAACTTGCCTACTTTGCCTGATCCCCAGTTTGCAGCAGGTGTAAGGTCGTACGTAAACGTCCTGGGATCAAAGCTGGGAAAAGGGAATTTGGAGGTTCCCCAATTTGTGTAAGACGTAAGAACCCTGTAACTTACTATCAGTGTCTTAGTCGCGCAAACAGGAAAATCAATCTCCGTACCGTACCAGCGGCGGATCCCGGTTACTTTATACCTTTCAGAACCGCTGCCCTTGAAGGAATCGACGGCTTCCTCGGTTATGAAC
>WJJO01000447.1 GCA_014729665.1 Caldifarciminota bacterium | reverse complement strand
CTTCGAAAAGTTGAAGAAAGAGCTTCGCTTTAAGAAGGGCGATTGTATTTATATTATCCGTTAACATAATCATTTCCCTTAAATATCCGGAAGAAGGGTTTGGAATTTTTCATGATCTGTTTCATTGAACTTAATCCACCTGAACTCATACAAAAGTTTGATGTCTTCGAGTAGATCGTTCTCGCTTATATCAAGTTTTCGACGGATATCCTCGAAATGCGACTTGCCATCTATTGTCTTAATCAACAGATTCGTTCTGATTCTGGGAGGGAGGGAACGTTCTCCCTTCTCTTCCACGCTCGATCTCAGTATCGGAACCAGTCTGCGCCAGTCCGTTTCCGGGGGCTCGGGGCTTATCAAACCCTCTTTGTATAGCTTCAAAAGCGTTGTTTTGGCCTTCAATTCGTCCCCGAACTTCTGGCATATCCTTGCTATGGATCGTCTGCCGTTAACCAGAGCCAATACCTTCCAGTCCTCGACGGTTATCTCCGGTGCATTTCCTATATGTGCGACTATGAATAGATTAATATCATCGGGCGGCAGGTTCTGTTGTATCTGATGCATCTCATCCAGCCGTGCAAAGGTCTGAAGCAAAACCACGTGAGCCGCCGTGTTCATGGTCCTTTTCCTGGGCTCGCGGTTCGGGATAAACTCGAAGGACCCGGCTTCCCACCTGATCAGATTCTCGAAGGCCTTAACACCATCATTCTCTCCGCAGACCGCGTGTACCAGATTACCCTCCTTAAAGAACAACGATGCGCCCCCGCGGCCGTTCCCGCTTCTCACAACCAGTTCACCGGATTTTTGTCCTGTGGTTAATAACTGTATGATGTCAGGAAGGCCGAACTTACTCAAATCACCGCTGAGATCATATGTCATTGAATCCTCCCGGGAGCCATTGTCTGAAAGACTCCCTTCCTCGATCCTTTGTTTTGAGATGATTATATACCGACATCCCCTTTGGTCTATTTAGGATAGCGTCGGTAATAAAATAACCTCGATACCGAAACTCAGTATCGAGGTCGTAAATACACGACACAGCGCGGCCGCTTCCGGACGCGCCGTGAAGTCTAATATCTGAGCCTCCGCCGTCGTCGGAATCCTCCCTGCTGCTGAAGTAATACATAAAACAAAGATCCGGAGTGGCCAAAGATTTGAGGAACCTCAGTTCTGCGGCGGAACCGTGTCTTGTTTTTGAGGCACAGTTGTTGGTCCGATTTTCACCCTTGGCCCCGTGACGCGTATAGAAACGAGGCAGCCGGAAACCTTTCCGGCTCCAAGGATATCTTTCGCGCAAAGGTGAATAGCTCAGAACAAGATCATCCCCTTCAAAGGACCAGCGAGACTGCAAAATAATACCCCGACACTTGGGCCGGGGACCAAACACCGAATCGATAGCCAGGTGGTTTGGCTTCAGTCTTCTCTCCTGCTGTTCCTTTCTTTTCCTCATCTATTCTCTTTTATTCCTCTTACGGTTTTGGATTTTTAAGAGTTCTTCAAGAACGCCTCTTCCTTCAACCCTGGAATTATAGTGGTTTTCAATCCCTTGTCAAGTAGTTCGGACCCCGATGTTCCGTTTCCTCATAACCTTAACTTAATAGAGACTTGTGGCAAACAATCAACCGGTTCTGTATCTCTTTAGGCTCTGGATATAAAAATACCCAACCCGTTTTAAGATAACTCGGTATCCCTCTCCGCCTGCGACCTTTTAACCCTACCGGGCCGTAAATGTGAACCTACGGTTCACAAGCGCTCCCCATTTGCCAAAAAAAAGGAACAGTGTTTACTTGACAGCGGGCGTAAGCGTGCTATTATAAGATATGTATCGAAGCTTACCGGTTAAACTATTTGCCCTTTCTGGTGTCTAAATGTAGATGAGAGGATGGAAGATCATGAAATCGTTCGAAGGGTCAAGAAAGGAGAAACGGAACTATATGAGATACTGGTTCGGCGATACGAAAAAAAGCTGTGTGCCCTTGGATGGAGGATGCTGCACAATCGCGCCGACGTTGAGGATGCGGTTCAGGAGGCCTTTATGAAGGCCTACCGATCCCTTTCAAGATTCCGGGGCGATGCGCAGTTTTCCACCTGGATATACAGGATCACGGTAAACCTTATCCTCAACCGGATACGCAAATATTCAAAGATGAAGGAGATTGATCTGGATACCGACAAAATCCAGGGAGCTGATAATCCCAGGGCTTCGGCACGAAGGAGTGAGTTGAAGCTTGCAACCGCCCGGGCGATTGCCGAACTTCCACCCAGGCAGCGTGCGATTTTTCACATGCGTTACGAAGAGGGGCGTCCTCATGCCGAGATAGCCCGGGTACTTGGTCTTTCGGAGGGAGCGGTCAAATCGAGCTATCACCACGCCGTTTTTAAGCTGCGGGAAAGCTTGAGGGAGTTCGTGGAATAGCAAGGTATATATATTATGAAGACTATTGATGAAAGTGTAAAAAAGAAGCTGATAGCCTACCTGGACGGTTCGCTCGAACACAGGGAACGTAACGAGGTAGAGGGCCTTATTGAATCCTCATCCGCCTGCCGCCGGGAACTTAAGGCATTGAAAAGGACCCTTTCCTTAACTGAAATGGACAGGGTACCTTTCTTTAAGCCTGTGAAGTGGACTGCGCCTTCCCTCAATGCGGCAACATGGTGGCGATGGATACTGGCTCCTGCGGCCCTTGCCGCAGCCGCGGTGGGATTCTTTTTATTCGGCGGATTCGAGATATTTAATCCCTCACAAGACCAGCCCTGGGTAATGGTCGGGACTGACACATTAACCCGCCAACAGGGGTTTGAGTTAGTCGATTTGATCATATCCAACGATAATGAACTAAGGGAGGGTTTCCTGAAATATTCTGAGGGTCACTCACCCGACGTTTATTCTGAATTAATCGATTTGGAGGATAAAGAGGCAGAAGTCCTAATCTTCCTATTAGAGGAGAAAATAACCGGTATTGAGAGGAGTTAGCCTATGAAACGTTGTTTAGTTTTATTATTTCTAGCCGCATCAACACTCTTAGCCCAGCCTTCCGGCATAGATGCGGGAGGCGGAAGGGTGCTTGAGATGATAAGCGCCTACCGAATCACCAGGATGACACAGGAATTGGGACTTGCAGATACGCAGATTGCCGCCATCCTGCCCAGGTTGAGGGAAAGAGACTCCATCGAGATCGTCTATCGAAAGGAACAGGCCGCCGATTACAGCCGGCTTGAGACGGAGGTCTCCAGACGTTCACCCAACGATCGCAAGATTGCCGAAATCATGGAAAGGATGCAGGAACGAGAACGGGTTTATACCGAAGAGATAGAGCGCATCCGTTCAGAGATACTCCAAGCGCTAAGCGTGGAACAACAAGCGGGATTTATTGTATTCGAGGTTAAGTTCGAGAAGGAAATAAAGGACCTTATCGAAAGGGTACGGGGCGGTTACGGGAATGAAGAACGGGAAAACAATCAACCTAGGAGGAACCGATGAGAAAGCTGGTTCTGCTTCTTGCTGCAGCACTGGTTTTTGCAGGTTTTATGGGTTTGAACTGTGGAGAGGACGTAACAGAAAGCATCGAACAGATTGAACAACTACTACTGACCTCATACTTTACCGGTGAAGGTACCGATGGTGTTACCGATGACAGTACGGCCGAGATTCAGTCCTCTATGGCCATCCTGGTCCCAAAGCCGGATACCGGTCATCAGCACTGGGCACGCGTTATCAATCACTTTAACCGCGACGTGGATGTTACGGTTGAGGGCGATTCTGCCTTCGCGGTCATAACCAACCATTTCGAGGGAAACATCTACATTCACGATCTTTCCATTACCGATTCTTTTGTTAAATATGAAAGACCCATCGACGATAGCACCTATCGCGAGGTAGTCCTCTCGAAGGGTGGCGGCAAGCTTCACGGCGGCTGGAAGATTGAGGAAATCACTCCGGTCAAGATATGGACGAACAATCCCGAGACGGCGGTGGGGATTGCATCGGTGAAGGTAACCTCAACTTCCGGAGAGGATTTCGAGATTACGAGCACGGATGACTGGTACGGGCGTGATGACATTCCGAGGTTCACCCCCGACGATACGGTTACCGTGGAGGTTACGCTGGCTGACGACGTAGAAACCTGGGCATACCTGCATCACGGCAGGCACTTCAGGTTGAAGTTTAAACACCACCGCAAGGTCTTCGACAGGGATACGACAGACATCAAGGAGTTCACAGGAACCTGGGTGACTGCCGATGATTATCTTTTAGGGAAGGACATCACAGTTCGCCATGCGGCTGTGGATGTTATACTTGCCGAAACCCTGGACGGCGACTCTACGGCTGAATACTCTTCCTTCGCAATTGCCTTTCCATATCTAATCGCAAAGGAAGGCCTTGAACTGCCCGAGGATGGAGATCCGACAAATAAATAGATTTCTTCACGTTAAGACTCTGGTGAAGTAGTTAAGAAAAGCAAGGGGCTACGGCCCCTTGCTTTATTCGTAAATAAGAACATTCATTCCCCATCTATCACCGAAGAAACTTTGCGTTGCCGCCCTTAAACCTTGCCAATCTGTCAGACCTCGGCGGCAAGCTTCTCCATGACCTCCTCAGGGATATCGAAATTGGCATATACCTTCTGGACGTCATCCTGATCGTCCAGGGCATCCATCAGTTTAAGAATCTTTGCGGCCTCTTTCTCGGTTAGAGAGACCGTATTCTGCGGAACCTGAGTAAGCTCGGCTTGAATGATCTCGACACCTTTCTCCTCCAGGGCATCGCGGACAGAACCGAAATCTGTAGGCTCGGTGCGAATCTCGTATAACGACCCGTCGCGTTTGAAGTCCTCTGCGCCGGCTTCCAGGGCTATATCAAGGGCCCGCTCTTCGTCGTATTTATCTGCGGGAAGGTGGATGATTCCGTAGCTCTTAAACTGCCATGCAACGCTACCCGTTCCTCCGAGACTGGCGTTGTGACGGGACAGGATGTGCTTAATCTCGCCCAGGGTTCGATTCTTGTTGTCGGTAAGAACAACGATAACGATGGCGACACCGGAAGGACCGTAGGCTTCATAGGTTACCTCCTCGTACGTAACCCCGGGGAGTTCTCCTGTGCCGCGTTTTACGGCCCTGTCTATATT
>WJJO01000446.1 GCA_014729665.1 Caldifarciminota bacterium | reverse complement strand
GCCCATGGCAGTGCACGGGATGAAGTTTCCCACCGGGTCGACATTAATGAAGTAGTGGTACGGGCATCGGAATATCCTGCGTCTTCCTCCCATCAGTCTCAGGATGCGCTCTATTGCCTTCTTCGTCCGCTCGGTTCCCCTGGTTATCAACCCCATCTGCACCAGCTCTTCCCTCAATTCTTTAATCTGTCCTGGAGTCGGTTTCAATGACTCCTCCACCGGTATCATATGATTTCTTGCTATCTTCCGGCCCTTCCATACGGTTCCGTCGACCCCTTCAGGGGTATTCTCCCAAACAACACCGAACGCAAGACCGTCAAGACCCATCTCCGCGACGAACCGGTACATGTCAGGGATATAGCCGATATTGAGCTTCGTCAGCACCGTGTAGATGTCGATTTCGGGATAGGGTTTACCCTTCTTGTCCCTTACCTCTTTCATGATCTCGATTCCCCTTCTCGAACGCTCCCAGGCACCCTTAACCCCTCGTAGTACGTCATTTACCTGGTTGGGCGAATCCACAGAAAAACGTACCTTGGATACGTCGGCATCTATCAGTCTTCTTGCCATCTCCCCGGTCATCGCCATTCCGTTGGTAATCAGGCTGCACCCGGTGAACTGTCTGATGTAGGCAATTATCTCGGGCAAATCCGGTCTCAGCAGGGGCTCTGTCGAGGTAATCCTGAAGCGCTTGACGTGAAGGTCTTTAACCAGCTGGTAGACCATGTCCTTTATCTCGGGCAGACTCAACTTGTCCGACTCTTTCTGCCAATGCATCTTCCAGCGTTGACAAATCAGGCATCTCTGGTTGCATACCGTGTTTACTGACAGGTTGGCAACCGGAGCGTACCCGCGGGCGAAGAGACTGATCTCTTCTGTAGCACGTCTTAGATTCATGCAGTTGATTGTAGTCATGAACAAGCTTATGGCAACCTTACGTGAATAATAACGTCATTTAAGTTGACTAATATCACTCACAAAAGGAGGATAAAGTGAACAAGCTTCTTTTTGCAGTACTGTTTGTCTCGACGCTGGGCTGTCTTGATTACACCTCGGTTACAACCATTAAACCCGACGGATCGGGCAGTCTCTCTTTTGAGCTTAATATACCTGTCAAAGAAGGCAATAAGATAACCTTTGAGGGATTCGAGACAAGACTAGATACGACCTCGGGCTGGAAGACTAAATCCTTCCTGGTAGATACCCTGGATTCTACCCAGAGGCTTCGGGTTAATGGTGAGTTTTCCTCCATCGTCGACATAGGAAGCCCGATGGGTAACCGGGAGTTCATGGGTTTCTCGCCCGACAGTTTTGCATTCAGCCGTCAGGAGATTGAATCCGGATACCGGTATCATTATTACAGGAGTTTCGGTTTCGACAAGAACCGCGACGTGCAGGTAAGTATAAGCCTGCCTGACGCCGGAGGATTCGTCTGGCGCGAGGAGCTCATCCTGCCGGGCCAGATAGTAAGCCATAACGCGGATGAAGAAAGGGATGGAAAACTGATATGGGAACGCTCAACATCAGAAGTCCTGGAAAAAGGTCTGGTTATCGACGTTATCTGGGAGGTTCCTGGATAGAGCCCGCAACCAGCTTACCGCGTCGGATTACCGCTTGGGGTTTGAGATCTCCGGTCTCCAAAGGATCATCGTCGAATACGAGAAGGTCTGCTGAGTATCCAACCCTTACCGAACCGATCCTGTCCTCAAGGTGCATCCCGTAAGCGCCTTTGGAGGTGTATGCGGCAATCGCCTCCAACGGGGTAATTCGCTCCTTATCAATGGGATGATTCAGAAATGCCTTTATGCCCTGCGCCGGGTCAGGAGCGGTTATCGGGGCGTCGGAGCCTGCGGCCAGTCTCAACCCTGCGTCCAGTAAAGACCGGAAGGGGTTGGTCCAGCGCCGCCTCTCACCAAGCCTTTTTGCATACATACCGCCTTCCTGCCCCCAGGTAGTCTCGAACACGGGCTGAACACCCAGCACGAGGTTCAAATCCCTTGCACGCTCGATGAGGTCGGGCGGGATGAGCTCTGCGTGTTCGATGCGGTGTCTTAGGGGATTTGCAGGATCGATGAAGCGTTCGTAGGCTGCGATTATCTGTTCGACAGCCTCGTCGCCTATCGCATGAAAGGTCATCTGAAGACCGGCTTCATTTGCACATTTTACAAGGTTCGCAAGCTCTGAGTTCGAGAAGTAAAGTATCCCCATGTTGCCCGGGGCATCGGTATAAGGCTTGCGAAGCGCTGCGGTGCGTGAGCCGAAAGAACCGTCTATCAAAATGCATCCGCCCAGTCTCGAAAGTTCCAACTCGCAAACCTTCTCGACCTCCGGGTTTTGTGGGAAGAGCACCGTCTCTATGCCGACCTTTGTGGCAATCTCGCGGTAAATCTCGACGTCCTCGAGATGGCCTGCATCGCCTATCATGACCGCGGCGCCGGTTACACCCTTGCTCAAAAGATCCCTGCCTGCGGTAACGAAGGCTTCCTTTCGCAGTTCGACAGGAACACGCTCCTGCATCCTCTCTACTGCAAGCTCGTTGAACCTTCCCGAGATGGGATCGCTCGCGTGCTCGATGGGCTGGTCGAAAAGCAGCCAGCGTCTGGCAGCGCGGTTCATGTACAAGGAGTGTCCGTCCTCACGCCTGAGAAGTATCGGTAAGTTTTTGCTGATTCCATCCAGT
>WJJO01000042.1 GCA_014729665.1 Caldifarciminota bacterium | reverse complement strand
CGATGGCCAACAGCCGCCTTCTAAGTCAGCTTCGCGAACTTACCCAGAACCTCGAAGAGATGGTTGAAAGGCGTACGGCAGAACTTGCAGAATCGAATCGCAAGACAAAGGCCTTTGCAAGGGAGCTCGAGGAGGTTATCTACGTCACCAGCCATGACCTGAAGACGCCGCTTCGCGCCATCTCCGGTTTCAGCCAGTTCCTTGCCGAGGATTACTCGGACAAGCTTGATTCAAAGGCCAAGCTTTACCTTAACCGACTCGTCGATTCCACCAAGAGGATGGAGCAGTTACTCGACGATCTGTTGAACATCTCGGCGATATCCAGCAGAGAGGAGAAATTCAAGAAGACACCCATGTCGGAGATGATTAAGGAAGCGGTCGCAATGACCTCACCGGGAGCCGACACTGAGGTCGTCTACGATGAGGAAAAATTACCCGCGGTATATTGCGATCGGAGTAAAATTGTTGAAGTTCTATACAATCTTATTAACAACGGCATCAAGTTCAACGATAAGCCCCGTAAAAGGGTGGAGATATCTTCCCGCCGGAGTAACGGGTTTTATGAATTTACCGTCAAGGATAACGGTATAGGTATCGAAAAGCGTCACTTTGACAGGATATTCATGATATTCCAGCGGCTGCACCGTAGGGAAGAATACGACGGAACAGGTGTTGGACTTTCCATGGTGAAAAGGGTAATAGAGGAGCATAACGGAAGGATATGGGTTGAATCTCAGTTAGGAACGGGTACAATATTCCATTTTACCCTGCCGGAACACAATGACGGTAACCGTAAAAAACCAATAGGTGAAAGGAGCGAGTAATGGCTGAAAAGAAAGGTATCAACATCCTTCTCGTCGAGGACGACGAGAACGATATCCTCATAACCAAGAGGGCCTTTACCAAACACAACCTTTCTAACCGGCTATACGTTGTACGAGACGGAGAAGAGGCTATGGACTTCATCTACCACAAGGGTGAATACGGCGATCAAGAAGCAGCGCCCAGGCCGGGTCTCATCCTTCTCGATATCAACATGCCCAAGATGAACGGCATAGAGGTCCTCAGGAAACTCAAGGGAGACCCCGAATACAAAACCATACCTATCGTAATGCTTACGACCTCCAAGAGGGATCAGGACAAGATAGAAAGCTACAACCTCGGGGTCAACTCCTACATTATCAAACCGGTCGACTTCAACAAGTTCGTTGATGCAATAGCAACCATCAATCTTTACTGGGAATTAAATGAGCTCCCATGAGGGAATTGTAGGAGGGGTTGCAGCCCCGGTTCGCGTCCTTTTGGTGGAGGACAACGAGTACGATCAGATAGCCTTCAACCGTATGGTCAAACAGCGTGAACTTAATTACGAGGTGCAAACCGCTGCCACCGGTGCCGAGGGGCTTTCACAACTGCAAGAAGGCGCCTGCGACATAGTCGTCCTGGATTTTCTACTCATCGACATGGATGGACTGGAGTTCCTGAAGGCAATGCGAGAGAGAGAAATTGATACTCCCGTAATCTTCCTTACCGGACAGGGATCGGAGAAGGTTGCTGTTGCGGCTATGAAGCTCGGTGCATACGATTATCTGACTAAAACCTCTGACATGAGTCATCTGGCCCAGTTACCGTCTACCATCACTCAGGCAATCGATCAGTACAAACTCCGCAAGGAGCGTGAGGATATAGAGCGAATGCGTTCCGATTTCATCGCTATGCTCACACACGATTTGAAAAATCCCCTGGCAACCATCATCTCGGCGGCGGAATTCTTGAGCGAGGCGGATTCGTTCGACGAAAGGCAAAGCAGGATGGTTACCTTAATCGAGAGCGCCTCCAAGGACATGTTAGATCTGGTTGAAAACTTCCTCATGGTTTCAAAGATCGAGGCGGGAAGGCTTGAACAGACCAGGGAACCGGTTAACATCAACGAAGTACTGACAAGGGTATACAATATGAACAAGCTCCTTGCAGAAAACAAGGGTGTGAGCTTCAAGATCGATCTTGCCCAGGACCTTCCGGCAATTAAGTGCAACCCTACACAGATGTTCAGGGTATTCTCAAACCTTGTGGGCAACGCCTTGAAGTTTACCCCCAAGGGGAAGGAGGTCGAGATCTCAAGTGAAGGAGATTCGGGTCAGATAAGGATATACGTGAAGGATCAAGGTGCGGGCATAGCCCCTGATCTGCTGCCCTACATATTCGATAAATACAAGCGCAGCGCCGGCGACGCCAATCCCAAGGGTATAGGTTTGGGGCTTTATATAGTCAAGATGATAGTTGAGTCTCTCGACGGCCAGGTGCAGGTTTCAAGCCAGCTGGGCAAGGGCACAACCTTTACTATCTTCCTTCCGGCAAACTGACTTGCCTGGGAAAACCAACCTTCATTCCCGACTGAAACATCAGAATATCCCGGTGTAGCCGATACTTAGCGTAAAAGCAGTAGGGTTACGCCGCCGATGGTTACTACCGTACCTGCGATGGCTATCAATGTAACCTTTTCCTTGTATACGAATCGGGCCACGGGAAGAAGAACGATGGGTGAAGTGGATATCAAGGTCGTAGCTATACCTATCTTGGTGTTGTTGACGGCTACGAATCCGAGAAGCGAACCCGCAATCAACCCCACCGTGGTTCCCAGGAAAACGAAAAGCATGGCCTTCAGGTTTTTAGCCGATTTTATCACCGTCTTGGTCTTGCCGGTTAATACTACGAACAGGGCGACAGCCACCACCGAAACCAGCACCCTGAGAAGCAGGGCGTCAAACTCGCTGACGCCGAAGGACATCCCGTGCTTTACAAGTACAAAACCGCCGCCTTGTCCCAGGGCTGCAATCACAGAGTAGAAAACACCGGTGATGAGTTCCTTCTTCTCCAAGTGCTGATCCTACATTCAACATTGAAGTGCAACACTGCGGTTGGCGACTTCGAGAGGGGTTTTGAAGCCCAGGCACTTCCTGGGCCTTGAGTTTAGTCTTGATTCTATCCACTTTATCTTCTCAGCACTGATTGTAGCGAAGTCGGT
>WJJO01000445.1 GCA_014729665.1 Caldifarciminota bacterium | reverse complement strand
CACAAAGGGTGTGCTTGATATGTTGATGGAAACCGTCGGCACAAGCGTTGCCATATCCCTGATGGGGCAGTACTTCCCGCCGCCCGGGATGCGCAGCACGCCTTACAACAGGTCCTTAACAGCCTCAGAGTATCAAGAAGCCGCGCAGTACATGTTCGATGCCGGATTCGTCAACGGATGGGTGCAGGAGGGCTTAGGGGTCGACCAGAGGCACCGGCCCGATTTCCGCAAGGAGAAAGAAGAGATGTGGTAGATATGCTTCTTTTGACTCTAACGAGCCGCAAGCTTATTCCTTCGGATAGAAGGTCGCAGTCTAATTTAATCTGAATATTGACATTAATCATATTCTATATAACATACTTTTCGAACTAAGGAGGAGAAATGCAATCTGATCAACCATCCACTAAGGTGACAATCTTAGAAAACGGGGAAGAGGTTCGAACCGAGGAGATTCAAAAGAAAGAACAGGGTAATCATTTAATCTATCTCGGAGGAACGACCATTCCGTACGTGTGGCAGGGTGAAGAAAGAATCGAATACGAAGGGAAAGAGGGCACTCATATGGTAAACGGCAAGGTTTACGGAGTGGAACTTGCAAAGGTCCCGTTCGAGGAGATCACTTCCCCTGAAGACGTTAAGGGTGTAGCAATAAAATCCGAACATTTTAAATATCTTCCACATTTTCCGAATCTCCTGACCGTGAGTCTGGTCGAAGTTGATCCAAACCAGATGCATTATCTCGCGGAACTCTCTAAGGTAATAGTACTCGATTTCGGGATGAAAGGAGACCTGACCGACGAGGGACTTTCGCACTTGATCTCGTTAACTGAAGTAAGGGCCTTCAATCTTCTCAAAACCCCAATAACCGACACTGGTCTTGCACATCTATCCAATATGAAGAAGCTGGAAACCCTTTGGCTTCAGGGGACAAATATAACAGGTGCCGGTCTGGTTCACCTGACGGGGATAGAGAATCTTTCTACGCTTGGTCTTGGTGATACTGATATTCAAGACTCCGATCTCGCCTATCTTAAGGATTTGCAGAATATATCAGCGCTCAGCCTTATCAATACTCCCCTGACCGACGAAGCAGTTGAGCATCTGATTGAGCTTAAAAAACTCGAGTATCTCGATATACGGTCGACGAACATCTCGGAGAAGGGAATACAGAAACTCAAGTATATACTGCCCGGATGCAAAATTCAATTTGATTCGTCTACCACTTGACGCCGCGCGTTTGTTTACTATAATTAAAGTTCGATACGCAATTAAGAGGGGCGGATAGCTCAGTTGGCTAGAGCGCCTGCCTTACAAGCAGGAGGTCGTAGGTTCAAATCCTGCTCTGCCCAGTGAAGTCCAATAGCGTTAGGGACTAGTCTTGCCGTACGGATTATGCACTCCATTATCGGTGCGGCGAATCATGAAAAAGCTAAGTTGGAACTATAATGAATTTAAAACACTACGTTGGCGCAGAACGTCTGCGCGAAGGAGGCTCAAAGATGAAGATAAAACCGCTGCAGGACAGGATCCTCGTGGAACGCGTCGAAGAAGAGGAAACTGTCGGCGGAATCATCATCCCGGACACCGCCAAGGAAAAGCCCCAAAAGGGCAAGGTGATAGAAGTCGGCCCGGGCCGAAAGGATGATTCAGGCAAACAAATCACACTCGGACTGAAATCCGGAGACACGGTACTATTCAACAAGTATGCAGGCACTGAGATCAAGGTTGAAGGAAAAGAATATCTACTCATGCGCGAAGACGACGTCATGGCGCTAGTGGAGTAAAGGAGATAAGATGCCAGCAAAAGATATTCGTTTTGACGAAGATGCAAGACGCGCCATACTGCGCGGAGCCACCATGCTTTCGGATGCGGTCAAGGTTACACTCGGACCCCGCGGTCGCAACGTCGCCCTGGAAAAGAAGTTCGGAGCTCCCACCATCACCAAGGACGGAGTCACGGTTGCCAAGGAGATAGAACTGGAGGACAAGTTCGAGAATCTGGGCGCACAGATGGTCAAGGAAGTCGCTTCCAAGACCTCCGACGTTGCAGGAGACGGAACCACCACGGCGACCCTCCTTGCAGAGCACATCTACCGCGAAGGTCTTAAGAACGTGGTCGCGGGATCGAATGCCATGGCACTCAAGCGCGGTATCGACCTGGCCGTCGACGGTATAGTCTCGGAGATTAAGAAGATTAGCAAGATGCCCGAGGGCCGCACCGAGATAGCCCACGTGGCCGCAATATCTGCAAACAACGACCGCAAGATAGGCGACCTCATAGCAGACGCAATGGAGAAGGTCGGCAAGGACGGGGTTATCACGGTCGAGGAAGCCAAGTCCATGGACACCTACCTTGAACTGGTCGAGGGTATGCAGTTCGATCGCGGATACCTTTCCCCCTACTTCATAACCGATCAGGAGCACATGGAAGCGGTTTTAGAGAACGCTTACGTATTCCTTTACGAAAAGAAGATCTCGAACGCACGTGAGCTTCTTCCCCTTCTGGAAAAGACAGCCCAGTCGGGCCGCCCCATGCTCATAATCGCTGAGGACATCGAGGGCGAAGCCCTGGCAACACTGGTTGTCAACAAGCTTCGCGGAACCCTGAACGTATGTGCGGTAAAGGCCCCGGGCTACGGTGAACGGCGCCGCGCTATGCTCGAGGATATCGCGGTACTCACCGGCGGACGCCTTATCTCAGAGGACGTCGGAATCAAGCTGGAAAACGTTCAGGTCTCCGACCTGGGTACAGCCAAGCGCGCCACCGTGGAGAAGGAAGACACAACCATAGTAGAAGGCGCGGGCAAGCGTGCCGACATCCAGGCTCGTATCGATCAGATTAAGCGCCAGATAGAGGACACCACCTCCGACTACGACCGCGAGAAGCTGCAGGAACGTCTTGCCAAGCTGGCAGGCGGTGTCGCGGTTATAAACGTAGGTGCGGCCACCGAGGTCGAGATGAAGGAAAAGAAGGCCCGGATGGAAGACGCCCTTCACACCGCCCGTGCCGCAGTAGAGGAGGGCATCATTCCCGGAGGCGGAGTAGCCTTACTGCGCGCGGCAAAGACCCTTGAGGGCGTCCGTTCCAAGGCACGCGGCGACGAAAAGGTAGGCGTCGATATCGTACGCAAGGTTCTGGAGATGCCTATCCGCCAGCTGGTTACCAATGCAGGTCTGGACGGGTCGATCGTGGCCGAAAGGGTCAAGTCCTCCGAGGATGTCAACTTCGGTTTCAACGTGGCTACCCTTGAGTACGAGGATCTATTCAAATCGGGTGTAATCGACCCTACAAAGGTAGTTCGTTCCGCACTGCAGAACGCTGCGTCGATTGCAGGCCTTCTGGTTACCACCGAGGCAGCAGTGGTCGAGAAACCCGAAGAGAAACCCGACATGCCACCGATGCCCCCGGGCGGCGGCGGATACGGCGGCTTTTAGAACATTAGTTCTAGAAGCCGGACGCAGATTTTGCCTTGCGGCAAAAAAAGCGGTGGTTTCTAATTCACCCCATAAAATCACTCCGTGATTTCATGGGGACCCCGAAAAGTCGCCGCACGATGTAGCTCGTCTTAATCGCGGTGACCAAAAAATAAGGGGCCACAAAAGATTGAAGGCCGGGTGAAGCCCGGCCTTACCATTTCTTTAGGCGGTGGATGAAAGTCTAATGAAAGTTAATTCAGGTTTACATCCGAATCCATTAATCCAGCAGCACCGTTTTGCGAATCAAGGGTTTTTCCCCTTCCAGTTCAAGGCGCATGTAGTAGACACCTGAAGGGAGTGTGTTCCCCTCGTCGTCTATGCCGGGCCATCGCAGTTGGTGGGTTCCTGCGGAGTATACGCCCGATGTAAGGTTCCTGATCCTGCGGCCCGAGGCGTTGAATACGGTTATTGAGACCCTTTTTTCCTGAGTAAGGCTGAATCTTGTGCGTATTACGTTCGAGAAGGAACCGACCTCAACCTCGGATGAGGGCGGCCGGGATTCTTCAACGGCCACAGCCTGTGAAGAGTGAGGGCTTTCTGAATCATCGATGCAGCAGTAGT
>WJJO01000444.1 GCA_014729665.1 Caldifarciminota bacterium | reverse complement strand
GGTCATTTGTTTAAGCGGATTACGCTCCTCATGCCGTGCCTTCTCCAAGATCTTGGCGCACCGCACTGCGGCGTACTGAAGGTAGGGGGCTGAGTTGCCTTCGAATGCAAGCATCTTCGACCAGTCGAAGGTGATATCCTTTATTCGGTCCTGGGAAAGATCGGCGTAGATGACCGAACCTATTCCTATCTTCCGTGCGACCTCGGCCCTTTTGCCTCGAGGCATATCAGGATTCTTCCCTGTGACTATCTCTTCGGCCCTGCGTTCGGCCTCGTCCAGGAGTTCGTCCAGGTATACCACCCTGCCTTCGCGGGTGGATATCTTGCCTTCGGGCAGGGATACCATCCCGAATCGGACGTGTTTGCAGATATCTGTATAACCCATCCTGTCAAGAGCCATTGCGAGGTTGGTAAAGTGCAGGTTCTGCTCGGTTGCAACTACATAGAGGAGTTTTGATGGATTCCATTTTTCGATCCGTTCTACAGCCGATGCAAGGTCCCTAGATGCGTAAAGCGTTGTTCCGTCGGATTTCCGGGCGACGAGTGGAGGTTTATCCTCATCGTCTGAGGTTTTGATTATTACCGCCCCTTCCGAGCGTTCGGCAATTCCCTGCTCAAGCAGCCTATCTATGAGTTCGTGTGCGGCTTTCTCGAAATCGCTCTCGTACCAGTTGTGATCGAACTTCACTCCAAGCCTTGCAACCGTCTTCTCGAACGAGGCAAGGCTCGCTTGCCTCAGCCTTGTCCACAACCTTCGTTCCTCCCCTGCACCCTGTTCCAGCCTCTTGAAGGTTTCGCGCGCCTCATCGTCAAGCCCGGGATTCCGCTTCAGTTCCTCGTGGAAGCGCACGTAGATATCCACCAGGTGTCTTATAGGGGCCTTTGCGAACTCCTCCTCCTTCCCCCATCGGTTATAGGCGTAAAGGAGCTTGCCGAACTGGGTGCCCCAGTCTGAAAGGAAGTTGATTCCCACGACACCATACCCGCCTTCCTTGAGAATATTGATGAGCGCCTGACCGATGATGGTCGAGCGCAGGTGTCCGGCGTGCAGGGGCTTGGCTATGTTCGGCGAGCAGTAGTCGACGACTACAGTCCTTTCCTTCTTCGGATGTCGGCCGTAGCTTTCTTTGGTTCCAACAAGATCGGCAAGTATCCCTGCAAGCAGCGCCTTCTGGTCTGCAATAACGTTTACGTACCCCTTAACTGCCTCGAATCCTGCAATCAAATCCCCGGTATTCTGATTCCAGCGTTTGGCAACCTCTTGTGCAAGCTCGAAGGGATTCTTCCCCTTCTTTTTCGCATACGGAAAACAGGGCACCGCATAGGTCGCCTCCTGACCTTTAGGCGGACGGCGAATCTCCGGGTTCTGGACCCCGAATTCACGCGAAGCCCTTGCCTGTATATCTGAAAACAGCCTTTCGAGTACGTAGCTGAGTCCGGTTCCTTTATTCAAAAAATCTCCTTGATTGCCCAGAGTCTAACCAGCCCTTAACATGTGTCAACCAATCTACATTATGATATCAATAACTGAAACCGTTATTATACTTTTAGATAATTCTTTATGGCCCAGGAAATAATATAAATCTTTAAGTGACGTATTCATAAGCCTTAAACATAGACATGCCTGGCACGGGAATTGCTAGTCTATCTATATAGAAAGGAGTTGAGGTATGAAACTGAGGATTGATGGAAACGAGAAGGAAATCTGGAAAAGGATACTTTTAAGAAAACTGGAGGAGACTATCCGCAGGGCAAGATTAGAAGGCGCTGTGAGAACTTAGTTGCACCCTTTAAGTTTAAGGGAGTCTACTCATTGGGAAGGGACGAATTAGACGGGCCGGTTCATCCCGGTCCGTTTTATGTCTGGTTGACACCTTTAGTCGATTAAGTAATATCTTTAATAAAATCAACAAGGAGATAGCGTGGAGAACTCGAAGTTTGTTTTTTTGATACTTGTCCTTTTGCCCCTCATGGCAGCCGCGGCAATCGTACCACCTGATAAAGACCTAACCGACCCTGCACAGTTCAAACAGGATCATGTTGCCGTGAAATTCACTAAACACGTCGATGCGGACGTTTTAAGTAGTCTGGCAGCTGACCTTGATGCGACCGTTGTACGCAGTTTGGAACAGATCAATGCGGTTGAGATTAAGCTGTCGCCCGATATGAGCGTACCCGATGCAGTTACTTGCCTGGAGGCGTTGCCGGATGTCTCCTACGCCTGCCCGGTGGCCGCCTGTCATGTGTTCTGGACACCGAACGATCCCCGGTTTGCAGACCAGTGGAGCTTCGATGCCGATCACCTGGATATGGTTACGGCATGGAATATAAACAAGGGTTCCTCCCAAATAATCGTGGCGATAGTGGATTCCGGGATTGCCTACGAGGACCGCGAGATTCCGGATTACGAGAAAAACGAGGTTATCTCAACCGACGGCAACTACCACATGTGCCCGGATTTTACCTCCTCCCAGTTCGTATCCGGATACGATTTCGTTCACGAAGACAACCATCCAAACGACCAGAACGGGCACGGCACACACGTTGGAGGAACGGTTGCCCAGGCCACCAACAACGGGATAGGCGTCGCGGGCATGGCTCCGGAGTGCAGGCTGATGCCTGTCCAGGTGATGGACTGGGGTGGGTCAGGTGATGATGCCATAATCGCCGACGGCATCCTGTGGGCCGCGGATAACGGGGCGCACGTGATTAACCTTAGCCTTGGTACGTTTATCCCGGGCACCCCTGCACCCCTAGAGCATGAGGCAATAAAGTACGCGGTCGCCAAGGATATAGTCGTCGTTGCGGCGGCAGGCAACTTTTTCGGTTGGCCCGAGGTAAGTTATCCAGCGGCCTACGAGGAGTGCATCGCGGTCGGCGCAACCGACTACAACGACGTGAGGGCCTCCTATTCACAGTATGGGGAAGCCCTTGATATATCCGCACCAGGCGGAGACGAATCTGCGGACTTGAACGAGGACGGCAACCCGGACGGAATAGTTCAGCCGACGTTCACCCAAACGGGTCAGTTTTGGCCGCAAGAGGTAAAGGCTACCGTTGACGAATTCTCCTACCGGTTTTTGAACGGAACCTCAATGGCAACCCCTCACGTTTCAGGGCTTGCCGCTCTTCTCAGAAGCCACGGCATACGGGGGGTCGACGAGACCAAAAACATCATCTACTCGACCGCACGCGACCTGGGCGATGAGGGCTACGATACAGAGTACGGGCACGGGATGATAGACCCGGTTGCAGCACTCCAAGGATCCGGTATTGCAGAATCACCCGAAGGAGATATCCTTACCTTAAGGACGGAAGTAGTATCAGGTTCGGCAGAGATTTCCTTCAGTTTGCTTTCGGATGAACACGTCAGCCTGACCGTATGGGACGTCTCCGGGAGACTGATACGAACAGCATACGACGGTCATAAGAATCGAGGTCCACACACCATAATCTGGGACGGAACGGACAATGATGGCAGGTCGGTTAGCGAAGGCGTGTATTTTGCACGCTTACGCGCCGGTCAGGGGTCGGCCTCAGGCAAGATAGTAGTAGCAAGATAAATTCGGTGGATAGTCAGGACGAAGCTTGACTTAATATCATCCATCCGTTATACTGCGGGGTGGTTGAAGTATACCTTTCCCTTCCTTCATTTTTGACAATGGTATCGGCGGCAGCCGAGTTATACCCCGATGAAACGGTAGGTTATATTGTCGGTTATCCTGTTAAGGATCGCTTTATCGTGGAGTACGCGGTGCCCTTTCAGGCGATGATCTCAGATACCGAATTCACCTGGATAGACGAAAATCGCACCGCCCGTATCAACCGGATAATCAACCGGTTTGCGGAAGGGATGGAGATTGTCGGAACCTTCCATTCCCACGCCGGGATGGGAGAAAACAGGGCTGTACCTCTGCCTTCGGCGGCGGACGTAAACCACATCCTGCCCGATGAAGTCGAGTTGATAGTAGCCCTGAACAGAAAGAAGAAGGAGATGACGTGGAAGGAAGGTCGCTACACCCTTTACGGCACGGTTGATGAATTGCATGTATCTATCGGCGGTTTCGTACGCACCAACTCCGGAAGGGGCTGGAAAAGGGTGCATCTTAACTGTTCGGGTGTAACAGGTGTAAGGTAATGAGACAAAAGCGCGCCTTCGAGAAGATTGCACCCTACTACGACATCTTGATGAAGGGAATAACCTACAAGGAGTGGGTTAACTATACACTGGAACTTTTCGATTTGATAGATCAGAGACCGCAGCGGATACTGGATATGGCCTGCGGTACGGGTGTTGCCAGTCTCGAGCTTGCAAGACGCGGTTTTGAGGTAACGGCAATGGACATCTCGCCTCACATGCTCGATGCCTTGAAAAAGAAGAGGGGTGCGGAAAAACTCGAGATAGTACAGGCCAACATGGTTAACTTCATCCTTCCCCATAAGGTGGATGCGGTTACCTGCTACTTCGACAGCCTGAACTACCTTACCGAGGAACGCTTGCTTAAGAGGTGTTTTACAAGCGTCAATGGAGCGCTCGCACAACCCGGTGTCTTCATATTCGACATGAACACCGTATACGGTCTGGAAAAGGTGTGGGGTACCAATACCCTCATACGGGAGTACGACGACATCTACTCGGTATGGAAATCGGTTTTCGATGCTACGTGCAGCGTTTCGACACTATACCTGACTATGTTCGTTAAAAACGGATCAAACTATACCCGTATAGACGAGATTCACCAGGAAAGGGCATATCCGTTGCACGAGATTAAGCGTATGCTCGAGGATGCTGGATTCACTAACATCAGGATATTCGGTCACATGACCACCAGCGCCTTCCTGGATATCTCCTCCAGGATAATGATAATTGCACAGAAGCTTTCATGAAGATTATAGCTGACCTTCACCTGCATTCCAGGTTTTCGAGGGCAACCAGCCGGGAGATGAGAATCCCCCAGATGGCTCGAATGGCTAAACTCAAGGGCATCGGGCTGCTCGGTTCAACCGACTTCACCCATCCGGGTTGGCTTGATGAACTCAACAGAAACCTGATTGAGGCAGGTCCGGGTCTTTACTCCTACGATGGGGTGAAGTTCATACTTACCTGTGAGGTTTCCAATATCTATACCAGGGGAGGTGCATTAAGGAGGGTACATCACGTAATTTACTGTCCTTCCTTCGATGCCGTAGAGAAGATAAACAAATTCCTCGGCCGTTTCGGCACCCTTACATCGGACGGACGCCCCACACTCGGCCTTGACTCCGAGGCGATGCTTGAAGCGATACTCTCCTTGTCTCCGGAAAGCTTTATTATCCCTGCCCACATCTGGACGCCGTGGTTCGCTATGTTCGGCTCCAAATCCGGCTTCGATACTGTGGAGGAATGTTTCGGCAAGTACTCGAAGGAGATATTCGCCGTCGAGACGGGTCTTTCCTCCGACCCGCCTATGAACTGGCGTCTTTCCGCCCTCGACCGCTTCACCCTGGTTTCAAATTCAGACGCCCACTCGCCTGCACGTATGGGCAGGGAGGCCAACGTCCTGGATATCGAACCCTCTTTCTTTGAACTGAAGGACGCTCTCAAACAGAAGGACCCCAAACGAATGCTGGCCACCATAGAGTTCTTTCCCCAGGAAGGCAAGTACCATTACGACGGACACCGCAACTGCGAGGTAAGGCTTAAACCTTCCGAATCGATAGAAAAAAAGAACATCTGCCCGGTCTGCGGCAAGCCCATGACGCTTGGCGTACTCCACCGCATAGAGGACCTTGCCGACAGGCCCGAAGGATATCGTCCGGAGAACGCTATCCCCTTCTACTCGATAATCCCGCTTGCCGAGATAATAGCGGAGGCCAAGGGTATGGGCCGGGATACCATGGGTGTAACCAAGGTCTATGAACACATATGCAATTCACTGGACGGTGAGTTTAACGTACTGTTGTGGGCCAACATAGATGAAATAGCCAAACAGGCGGGCACTCAGATTGCCGAGGGTATTGAAAGGATGCGCAAGGGACAGGTTAAGGTCCAGGAAGGCTATGACGGCGTATTCGGAACTGTAAGCGTTTTTGCCGATAAGAAAAAGGGAGGTGATGATGAAATCGAAGAAGACGATCGGGAACAGCTTTCCCTGTTTTAATAGATATGGTTCACTTAACCGTTAACGAGAGGATACAATCTTGACCGAAAGACTCTGGGCGCCGTGGAGGATGACCTACATACGTAACACCTTGGGTAACAAATTCAAAGATAAGTGTGTGCTTTGCGAAATAGGCAAGGCTTCGCATGAGAAGGACGAGGAAAATCTCATCATTGCTAGGGGTGAGAACGTATTCGTGGTACTTAACCGCTACCCCTACTGCAACGGTCATCTCATGGTTACTCCTTACGCCCACGTATGCGATCTGGCCGACCTTTCAGACGGGGCACTGGTCGACATCTGGCGATTCACCCAGCGTTCTATTGAAACCTTGAGGCGTGCCGCCAACCCTGACGGATTTAACGTAGGCGCGAACTTCGGAAGGGTTGCCGGTGCCGGAATAGAAGACCATATGCACATCCACGTAGTTCCGCGCTGGTCAGGGGACACCAACTACATGCCTGTTCTCTCAGACGTCAAGGTCATCTCACAGGCGCTTACCGACACATGGCGGGAACTGCGCGAACACTGGAAGTGATATCAAAACCGATTCAGTTAAAACCGAGGTCTTTCAGACCTCGGTTTCTTGTGTTTTTTCGTTGTTCACATATCCTTGAGGTGTTCTTCAGCTGCGGCTAATTCCTTCTTGAGCTGCCGTATGTAGTGTTCGAGGTATTCTTTCTTCTCCTGGGGGGTGAAGAACCGACGAACACCGTGTCCCCCGAAACATCCACAGACGCTACCGTGTGAAGGAGTGCAGCATGAACCGTGTGAATGCTTATTCATCTTAACCTCCTTTGAGGTGTGTTTTGCGTTTGTTTAATCCAGCCGGCCAGTGGATTTTATTCAGTATTTTTGATTTTAACTATTAAAGCAATTACGTAACTATTTAATTAAAAAAATTTCCCTACTCCTGGGATTCAAGCTCACGTATCTTTTCACGAACCATCTCTAGCTTGTGTGCTAGTAAGTGTTCTTTTTTCTTGAGATGTTCGAGTTTCTCTTCGTCGCTCATGTTTTCCTCCTTGCATTCACCCTCGCAGCGGCAGGTACATACATGTGAAAGAACCTCGCCGCAGTGTTCGAGGGCTTCCTCGTCAATCTCATATGGCAGCCAGTAGCCCTTGCGTTCGGAGTGAACCAGTCCGGCATATCGCAGGACCTTCAGGTGCTGGGACACCGCCGAAGGGGTAATCTTGAGAATCCCGGCAAGATCCTTGACACCCAGGGGGCCTTTCTCCTTCAACAACTCGATGATGCGAATCCTGGTCTCTACACTGAGAGCCTTGAACAGTTCTGCGTGTTTGTATTCAACCATCTTGCATCCAATTCAGTAGTTGCTTAAATTATAAAGAGAATTTGAAATTTGTCAAGGCCTTGACAAGGGGACTAAAATAATATGAATCTGAACCTAAGCTTATCCTAGGTGTAGGATTCCTTCCAGAGGGTGTAAAAACCCTCTGGACTTTTTTGTAACCATACGATTCCATAGGGGTCATTTGAAGAAGCTTCCTTACAAAGAATAGGCATTAGTTTTAGAAATAGATTTCTTCTTGATTTACTTCCCATTATGCTGTTGGGTTTAATCTTTTGCCTGAGTAAATACGCACACATATCAGTTGCTTGAACGTAATATGAATGAGCAGAATCTTTGAAATTGGGGTCTTCAATAACACTTTTCAAAGGCATTTGCCTGTAGCCAGTCCCGTACTTCTTTTGCATCGGGATAGGATTATATCTTCGCATGCGTCTTAGTATCTTGATGAGTTTCTTGTTATCTGTGTTAACCGGGAAAGTCATTCCTTTTTCATCGGGATGTCTTGAACCGGGAAAGTTTTGATTTACGATCGTGTTTTCAAATCTTTGTGATAATGCTTCCCATGCTTTTTCAAAGTCGTCGTATTTCCCTGTTTTTCCTTGCTTATCAACAACAACATTAATGATTCTTAATTCTCGTTAAGAGGCTAAAGTGTCTGCAAAATCGCTTATTATAGTAACTCTGTCACTTGAACTTAAGTGTTTCCACTTTCTAAAGTCAGTAATGAGCTCTGTTGTGTGTAGTTCTTTTCTGATTCGAAAGTTAAAGCTTACCCGGAGCTTATGCCGATAATCAATTATTTCATCAAAGCATTTTTGCCAAAAAGTTTCGTGAACGATTAAACCCGTAAGGATAAAATATCGAGTCGGGGAATTACTTAACCCACAATCTCCGCTTTCATCAACATACATCAAATACATGTAATCAATTGTAACATAAGCCACTTTGTTTGTCAACAAAAAGGACTGCTTGCGCAGCCCTTTAATCATAATACGAATTTCTACTTGATCAGGTGACTTGCGATCACCTCGCGCTGTATCTGATTAGTTCCTTCGTATATCTGCAGTATCTTGGCATCGCGCATGAACTTCTCGGTCGGGTACTCCTTCATGTAGCCGTATCCGCCCATTATCTGAACCGCATCGGTAGTAACCCTCATGGCTACATCCGATGCGTACAGCTTGGCCATGGCCGACTCCCGTGCAAAATTCTTTGACCCGGCGTCTATCATCCTTGCGGTAGCGTAGACCAGGGAACGCGCCGCCTCTATCTGAGTTGCCATATCTGCAAGCATGAACTGAATACCCTGGAACGATGTTATGTGCTTGCCGAACTGCTTACGCTCCTTGGCATAGGCCAACGCCTCGTCGAAAGCGCCCTGTGCCGTACCCACGGCCTGAGCCGCCACCCCCGGCCTTGTGCGGTCAAAGGTCTTCATGGCGATGATGAATCCAAGTCCGCGCTTACCGAGAAGATTCTCCTTGGAAATCTTGCAGTCATTGAAGATAAGCTGGGTTGTCTTGGATGACCGGATGCCCATCTTGTTTTCTTCCTTGCCGAAGTCGAAACCGGGGGTTCCCTTCTCGATTACGAAGATGGAGGCTCCGCGCGCACCCTTTGCAGGATCGGTCGAAACGACCACGGAGTATACATCAGCCACCTCGCCGTTGGTAATGAACTGCTTGGTTCCGTTGATAACATAACCGTCCTCTACCTCCTTGGCCGTGGTCTTGATGCCTCCAGCATCTGAGCCTGCATCGGCTTCGGTAAGGGCGAAGGCGGCGAACGACTCCCCAGCAGCTATCTTTGGTAAAAAACGCTTCTTCTGCTCATCGGAACCATAAAGAAGGATTGGCATAGCGGCCAGGCCGTTTGCCCCGTAAGTAGTCCCGACACCGGGGCATACGCGTGATAACTCCTCGGTTACGATGCACATCTCGGTTACTCCGCCGCCCATGCCCTCATACTCCTCGGGCACGAACACGCGCAGGAGATCGGAACGGGCTAACTCGGCCATAATATCGTGCGGGAACTCCCCCTTCTCGTCAAGCTCCTGACGTACGGGTTTTATCTTCTTTTCAGCGATCTCTCGCGCCATATCGCGAATCATCTGCTGTTCTTCAGTCAAAAAATATTCCATTGCCTCTCCTTGGCTTTCAAATTCACGGATTCTACCTTTGAACCATAATTATACACCACTGGGCGTAATTGCAACCCTGGCGTATTTGAAAAGAAGGATAGAATTTAAGAGAATTGGAATAACCTGCTTAACAATTCTAATTTTGGGGCAAAAAATGGAATTTGAGATTCTGAAATGTTACTTGAGTATAATTTAAAAAAAGAAATTATACTTTTAGATCGAAAAGTATAATTCTCTGCGCGGAATTTATACTAGAGCTGAATTTTACCCAGGATCATTTACCAGGGGGTTTGGAAATTCCTGGGTTATTATTTGAAGAACCTTGGGGGAGAGAAAAAGTTTCCCGTAAGATTTCCCTGTTATTTCTTTAAGAAATTCTTCCTCAATAAGTTTTTGAATATTCATTTTTATTCCCATATAGGTTTTGTGTAAATATTTTGCAATTTCTGAAACTGTCCATAAAGGACTTAAAAAGAACAAATCAACTATGTCAAGAATCAAATTCGATTGATACTGTTGACGACAATGTTCACGCCAATAGGTTTGCAAATCTTGAAGCGCTTTAGCCCTCGAAATGGCATCCTTCGATTGTTCACTTACTCCTTTTAAAAAGAAGATTAACCACTCTCTCCAGGCACCATGAGTACTCACACACATAAGGTGACGGTAGTACTCTTCCCTGTGCTTTTCAAAGTATGCACTAAGATACAAAAGGGGCTGAGGAAGAAGGTCCCATTTTACAATCAAAAGGGTAATAAGGAGTCTACCGATCCTCCCATTCCCATCAAGAAAAGGGTGTATGGCTTCGAACTGATAATGTATCAAAGAAAGTTTAATAAGATCGGGATATCGATCATCCTTTAAGTTTAAGTACCTTTCAAAATCATCGAGAGTTTTCTCCATTTCATCAACAGGTGGAGGTACATAGGTTGCTCTCGATGGTGTGTCTCCTGGGGTACCGATCCAATTGGGTGACCTTCTGAATTCTCCTGGTGTTTTGCTTACGTCTCCACCTCTTACATCTTCCATAAGCTTCTCGTGTAGTTCCCGGACGAAGCGCTTTACAAAAGGGAAATCCTTTAGCCTATTTAAACCATATTTCATTGCATTCACATAATTTACTACCTCCCTTACATCGGGTTCAGGTGGACTTGGACCGAATCCAGGAATTTCCAATTGCCCTGCTTCGTAAGCATAGAGATGTTCAATCTGAGTCAATGTACCTTCTATTTTGGATGAGAGGACTGCTTCTCTTCGGACGAACGGGTTGATAAGTAGATTGGGGTTGGGGATTATTCTTCCGAGTCCAGCCAGTTCACTGAGCGCCCCCTTGGCTTCGGCTAGGATGTTTGTCAACTCCCAATCGGCGCCAATCTCAGGCGGCAAGGGATTCGGTACGAAAGCCCAATATGCCCCTTCACCCTTTCCGACTCGAATCAACCGTCCCAGCGCTTTATCCGTGAACTGCTTAGGATCCATCTACTAAGAATAACCCCCTCAGCTTAATTGTCAATCTTTAAAAGCGGTTCCGGTTCGGGTTACAAATACCTTACGGCGAACCCCACGAAATCTCACCTTACTCGTCGAAGAACGTAAGATCGGACTTTCCGTCGTCGAAGATAAGCATCATTTCACGAAGCTCTCTTAGATCAATTTGTGAAATCAATCCATGTAGAAACCGCGAAAGTCAAGTCTACGGACTATGTAAAATTATTACCGTTTTCGAGTTGTAACCAAGGCGGTGTTGACAATCGGAAGGGCCATTCGTATAATCTTGCGAACAAGACTCGGGGCGTAGCGCAGTTCGGATAGCGCGCTTGGTTCGGGACCAAGAAGTCGGAGGTTCAAATCCTCTCGCCCCGATTTTTAATGAACGATAAACCTACTATATGTACCCTCTTCACCGAGGAAGAGATCCTGGAGCGGGTGGATCAACTTGGAGCTGAGATTGGGGAAGATTATGCGGGTAAGAATCCCTTACTAGTTGGGGTACTGAAGGGAGCGTGGGTGTTTCTGGCCGATTTAACCAGGGCGGTCACGATTCCACACGAGGCGGATTTCATCCAGGTTTCAAGTTATGGGTCAGAAACCCAGACATCCGGCGTGGTGAAACTCGTGATGGAACCATTAACTTCCCTTGCAGGCCGTGATGTAATACTCGTGGAGGATATAGTAGATTCGGGGTATACGCTTAAGAAGCTTGTGGAACGCTTTAAGGCTCAGAAACCGACCTCAGTGGAGATATGCGCCCTGCTTGATAAGCCGGAAAGAAGGGAAGTTAAGGTTGATATAAAGTACACCGGTTTTCCCGTGCCAAACAAGTTCGTTGTCGGATATGGAATCGACTGGGATGAACGGTTCAGGCATCTTCCCTACATCGGTTACCTTGAATTCTAGGCGTCGGGCGCTAAGGGTAGCCCTAGGTAAGGAACCAGCCGACTGCATCCTGCACGGCGGTCGGGTACTTAACGTTTTCTCCGGCAAATGGGAAGAAACGGACGTCGCGGTTTCCGGCGAGTTGATCGCTGCAACCGGGAGCAACCTGAAAGGAACCGAACGCATCGACCTTGCCGGCGAGTTTCTGGTACCCGGTTTCATTGACGCGCATATCCATCTTGAAAGTACCCATCTTTGGCTTTATGAAATATCGAGATTGATGCTCGCTCACGGGGTTACAACCGTTGTCGCAGACCCACATGAGATGGCCAACGTCGCCGGTCTGGATGGGGTTATGGCGATGATAAAGGC
>WJJO01000443.1 GCA_014729665.1 Caldifarciminota bacterium | reverse complement strand
CATCCCAGGTTACCGAGTAATGTCCCGAAACCCTCGGGCCTTCAGCTAAAGACCTTACAATCCTGCCGGAAGCATCTATAATATCGAGATTTACCTCAAGACTCTCCGCGATTGAATATCGGATAGTTGTTTGAGTTGAAAACGGGTTCGGGTAAATCGATTCCAGCTCGAAGAAGCCGGGTGGCGGACCCGCCTCAATAAGACCGGGTTCTTCAGCCAGTACTTCCCGATCGTAAACCGATATCTCTGCTGAATCCTTCGTACATGGAAGCCCCGCTTCTCCTCGAAGATAGTTCGTCCAGTTGCCGAGAGCAGTATTGTATTTACTGCCTTCGTAATCAGGATTGGTCTGGTTCGGATTGTTAGCTATCGGGGTTAGAATAAACTTGGCCGCGTACCATGAAGAAGCCACCGGATCTTGAGAAGCCAGAAGCATATTTGTTTGGACCACATTCGTCAGGTTTATCGGCCCCTCGGTAGTGGTCCAGGCCGCATCTATTATGGTCAGCCGTGGATAGGTAACCTCCATTACCCTGGCAACGAGGGCGTAGTCTCCCCAGAAATAGGAAGAGTGCATACTGTTGCGGCTTCCGTAACGCTCGTTGTAATATGCGGTCGTCAATACGCCTATCCAGTTCTTTAATGCGATTGTCGCTCCAGCCAAAGAATGAGCCTTGAGAACCGGGAAGTCGATTATGCACAGCTTATCTGCTTCATAGATTTCCGATTCCGGGTCCCACAACCCGTAACGCAGGGAAATGTAATAATCTCCGGAGGGTGATCGAAACTTGGGGTAGGAAACCTTGGTTTCGTAGTCGTAGGTGTAGCCGTTGGAGTTGTTTCCCTCGGAGTACTCGTCGACTACGATATTCCACATATCGGCCCAGCTGCGATAGTATACGGGATAACCCTTGGCGTGGAATACATCGACAACATCGGGGATAGACTGAGCTTTATCTTCGGAGTTGTTATCGTTTTCACCTATCCCGGTGCCAATCTCCTGGGTATTGTCGCAGATGATAATCTCACCTGAAAAACCGTCGGGATGATTGAGGATCTGCCAGATCAAGCCCTTTATCCTGTCGGTGGAGGTCGTATTCCTACTCGTCCACTGGAAATTGCCCTTTATTATCACCACGTCTTCTGAGCCCACGATTCCTTCCGAATGCCCTGCGGTCTTATGCAGAAAGACATCCTTTGCCTCCATTATGGCAAGTAATGTATCCATCGCGGGATCTGACAGGTATTCGTCAGGAACAGATGCGTCGCCTGGGGCAAGAGAACCCGATGTGACGGGGATATCGTTCATCACGAATACGGTAGATACCGGGTTATCTGCCTCCCATACCGGCAGTATTTCGGGTACCACAGCCTGTCTGCCGGTACTCACGCCTAAGAATACAACTCCTGCCAGGACTGCGGCCACGGCGGATATCCTTTTCAGTTTCTTGAAGAACAGCCCGCCGCCGAGAAGGCCGATTACCGCAATGACCCAGGCCGAGGCAAGGGGAAACGCCGCCTGCTGGCAGGGATAGGTAAGTCTTTTAGGGTTTGTTCCGCTCCTTACAAGTACCCATAGCAAAGCAAACAACCCTATAACCCAGAACCACCAGTATCTTTTGGGCGAAGGTTTGTCTTGCTTCATTTAATCTCCTTATTTATTATGACGCTTTTAATTCCAGTATGTCAACGAATGGAACAATCTACAGATTCCCTGCCTTAATCTGTTTCCTCACGAAGGCATTGAACGAAGAGCATGCCTTGGCCGCTTTCTTGAACCCTTCGGGGTCTTTAGCCGCTTCTGCAATAAAAAAGGCATTTACACGGTTGCGTAGTTCGTCGGGCAGGGGTCTGTCCTTTCCTCGCGCGAAGCGGGCGTCATCCGGATTACCGAAGATGGGCCGGTTCATGCGGACTTTGCGGTTGGCCTCCTCAGGGCTGAGCCCCTCTTCCTTGGTGAACTTCAGGTATAGGGTGTATATGAACACCTCGTCGACCTTGACCATCAGCCTGCGGGCGATATCCGACATATTCCACCACCACTTTATGTCATCATCGGTTACACCCTCCTTTCTCTTTTTGTCAAGTACCTTCTTCACTTTTTTATCATTTACCTCCCGTTGCAGGAGCAGGTCGCCTAGATTGACGGGCAAATCGGTGGTTTTTTCTTTCTCGGCGTCCTTTTTTGCCTTTTCATACAGTTGCCTGAAGGATTTCCGGGCCTGTTTTTGGTTCATTCCCATCATCTCCTGGAATATGGGTACGTACCTTTCGGCCAGTTTCATCTCCAAAGCATCTGATTTTACCATCTATTAACCTTATTTGTATTTCGAGTGTTGTCAACGTAGAATAAAGGCCAGCTTTCGCTGGCCTTCTGCGATCTTTTTAATCCTGCCGGACCGCAAGCGTCCTTCGAGGAAAAAGGAACAATTACTTAAGGAAACTTTACCTGCAGCTGTGCTATTGCCTGATCGTTATCGACCGAGGCTGTTTCCTCCATTATCATCCGGTAACATAACGCAAGCTTGGCCTTGTGTTTGGGGAGGAAATGCAGGTTGATTCCGCCGGTCAATATACTCTCCGAATCGTCATCCGTATCGGTATCCGGGTCGACCGATTCATAGCGTACCGCGGGCTGGATACCGCACAGGCACCTTGTGTCGAGTTTGAAAGTCCAGCCGGCTTCGGCGTAGTATGTCATCAGAGAGACCTCGTCGTCAGCTCCGCCCATGAACTCTGCAGCAAACCACAAATCAAGTGGAGTGAGAGTCATCTCGGCGCCCCAGCGGTTGAAGTCCCATTCGGAGAGCAACGTATCATCCGGGGTTCGAGTGCCCATTGTGTAGGAGCCGCCTACGTGGAATAAGTCACGGAATTTAAAGTTAAGGTTCCCGACCAGGTCCTTAGCGTTGTTGTCGTCTGCTAAGTTGCGGCCTCGACCGTTGAACATTCCGACCTTTACGTCGAAGAACTTGCCTGTACCGTAGAGCATTGCACCTATGTCTCGGTCCATAATCGGGAAATAACCAGGATGCCCGGATGCGTAGGTGCGTTCCGGGAAAAGGATTACCGATGACGAATGCTGTTTTTCGAATCCGAAGGGCGTCAGGAACTGACCGACCCGCAGGCCGGCGAACTTAACAGGCGTGATATCGATGCATGCGTCGTATAGAGATACCGATGCACCGGGGAAGGTTAATAACACCCTGTAGCCCAGCCAGTCGGTAACCTTTCCGCCCGCGCCGAGATATGCCCGACGGATGCCGAAAGAATGCGACAACTCGTCGGCAAGTGTGCCTTCCCAGCGGACCTGCACATAGCCTGCGAAATTGACGTTATCGGCAAGAGCCTTCTTTATCTGAGCCTTCTTTTGAGCCCATCCTGGGGTGAATACGCATAGAGCCAATAGTAAAACTAGAGTCTTTTTAACCCTTGACATAAATCCTCCTCGGATTTTTTACTTTATCACCAAAGTCTATCCGGTGAAGGATACTTGTCAAGAACTAATCAGGCAACCTTTCACGACGAACTGCGTCTTTCACAATTATTGCCTGAACCCGTGGAGCAGGGGGAAAACAGATAACGAAGGAGAGAAGTAATGAAATATAAACGTGCGGCATGGATAATCGGAAACGTAGTCCTCGGACTATTTACATTACTCCATGCAGATCCCGATCCCTCCGGGAAGATAGCAGGCAGGGTTTTGGATGCTTCGACCCGGTCTCCGCTTTCCGGTGCTGCAGTATCCGTGCTGGGTGAAGGACAGGGATCTTATACAGAAAAGAACGGCGTATTCATTATCCGGGAAGTTACTGCCGGGACTTACTCGGTGGAAGCATCAATGATCGGCTACAGGTCTCAGGTTAAACCTTCGGTCGTAGTCGAACCCGGTAAGACCGTCGAGGTTGTATTCAGGCTTTCCCAGGGAGCTGTCGAGGTTGGGGGTGTAACCGTACGCCCGGACTTTTTCCCCAAGGTGAAAGACGCCCCTGTTTCCGAGCGAAGCTTCTTAGCCGAGGAGATCCAGGGTCAGCCGGGGGGTTCGGGAGACATATCAAGGGTAGTCCAGGCAATGCCCGCCGTGGTATCTTCAGGCGACCAGATGAACGAAATTATAGTACGCGGCGGGAACCCCAACGAGAACCTCTTTCTAATTGACGGGATCGAGATACCCTATCCCAACCACTTTGGCAGCTTCGTCGAGCAGGGAGGGCCTATCAATATGCTCAATCCTTTACTCATACAGGAGATGGATTTCATAGCGGGGGCAATGCCTGCCCGTTTCGGAGAGCGCGCGTCCTCGGTCATGGATATATCCCTGAAGCGCGGACTGCTCAACGAGTTCGCCGGGAATATCGATTTCGGTATCGGGGGCTTAGGTACGGTGCTCGAGGGTCCATTACCCGGTAAAGTCGGTTCATTCATCGGGGCATATCACAAGAGCTTTCTGGCTATGGTTGCAAGCTGGGATATCTGGGGAATGACTGCGATTCCATACTACGACAACTACTTCGGTAAGGTATCGGTCAACATCACGCCTTCTGTGGAGATCTCCGCTGTAACACTTTACGGCGACGATCACATCGATATCGATGCGGAAGGTAACTTCCTGGATGACGATTCAGCTTATGCTGCGCGGATAGGCCACAACAACACCTCAAGGTTCGTGGCAGGTGTCGGACTACAGACTCTATTCGGAGATGCAGGATACGGTAAGCTTCTTCTTTTCGGAGCATCCACCCACTGGCATTACGATGAGGTACCTAAAGATAACGTTTCCGGCTCTTACCCCGACACCTTCTTCTTCTACGACAACACCGAGCAGTCGTGGGGCGCAAGATACGACGCCACACTTCGCTGGACAGATATCCACGAGACACAAGCCGGTGTGATTTCATCCTGGGTTCCGTTCGACTATACCATTTGGGCACTTCCGGATACAGCATATCTTTATTTCTACGATGCAGATTCGAACGTTACCGACTCGGTTCCCATGACCGACTCTGTGGGAAATCCCATAGTCTATGAATTCGACGTTTCATCCAGGGCAGCCGGCTACAAGCTCGGAGGGTATCTTCAGCACAAGGTCAACGTCGCGCAGAAAGCTTACATTACCCTCGGTGCAAGGGCCGACTACTACTCCTATACCGACAAGTTCTACGTTTCGCCGCGGATAGGACTCTCCACCGAAACCCTGTTCGCCGGATTCTCGCTAAACGCAGGCTACGGATGGCACTACCAGCCCCCTTCTTTCGAGGTTCTTGTCAATGACACTTCAGCGAATCACTATCTCGAAAGCCGACGCTCAGATCACTACGTCGTAGGCATCGAACGACTTCTCGCGGACGATATCAAGCTTTCCCTCGAAGGCTACTACAAGCAGATGCACAACATGCCGATACCCGAACACTGGACGACTGAGGACCCCTACGATCAGTCGGGGGTGTACCTCGATATCGGCGAAGGTTCTGCAAGGGGGGTTGAGCTGTTTGTCCAAAAACGGTATAACAATAACTGGTACGGGACCCTTTCCTACTCTCTGTCCGATTCACGCATTACCAACTTCCGCGAGGACTCGGATGTTGAAATTCCGGCCGATTACGACTACAGGCACGTTTTCACCACCATGGGCGGGTACAAGTTCGAGTTTTATAAATACGACTGGTATAAGGATATGCCAGGCTGGTTGAAGTATACTGTCGGCTCTATATTCCTCTCCGACGAGGCTGACCTGGGTTTCCGGTTTCGATACATGGGAGGAAGACCCTATACCCCCCAGGAATGGGTGCCTGAAACCCGTACTTGGATGTCCTCATCGGAGGAACTCAACTCAGAACGCTATCCAGCCTATCATCGACTAGACCTGCGCTGGGACCACAAGTTCATCTTCGAGCGCTGGAGCCTTTCATGGTATCTGGAAGTGCAGAACGTATACAACCGGGAGAACGTATGGTGGTACTGGTACGGTGACGACGGCGAAGTCGAGATAATCCCCCAGTTCAAGCTCTTCCCGAACGGTGGCCTTGTGATAAATTTCTAACCAATCGGAAACCTCAAACTTAAACCACGTAGAAATGAACAACATTTCTACGTGGATAGTTTACTTGACACCTTAATGAGAACGGATATCATTAGCCACTACTTAGAGGTAGTGGGTGGCTATTCGAGGGCCTCAAAAAAAAAAAGAGGAGAAATTCCGTGAACGTAGTCGCTTATATAGTAAGTGCGGCAGCGATCTTCGTGATGGCCGTAAATCTGGTATTAATTATCATGTTACTTGTCAGATACCAGGGTAAGGGCAAAGTATTAGGCCGCCTCAGACTGCTTTTAGCGCTCATCGCCTTCTTCTTTTTAGGTTACGTTGCATCGCCGTTTCTAGTTGCTATGGGGCTTCCCGATATATGGCTCGTGATACTGGTCTTTTCAGTCTTCTTCTTCGGGGCGCTTTACGTTTTAATTACTCTCGCTGTTCTCAGAAAGATATTCTCCCTGCTTAAACTTCTGACAGACAAACACTAACCTATCTCCACTATCTGCTGCGTATCATCGTTGGGACCCCGTAATTATCTTTCAAGTTACGAGGAGCCGTATCTTGAGGATTCAGGAGTGAACCTTGAGGGTTTCATTATCTATCTGTTTGACAGCACCCGCTTTCAATATATAATTTCTTGCTAATCTAAATCAAACAGAGGAGTATTAATGGCCAAAAAACTAATCCTTGTTGCACTGGTTGCCGCATTGTCAATCGGCATGACCTGCGGCGAAGAGCCCTTTGCGGTTGATGTTACCGTAACCGCTTCAGAAGAGATCGATTCGCAGGATATTCCGTATGCCAACTTTGTTTAGGGTCTTGTATAGTTGAATAACGAGGGTATACTGAGCAATGCATTGTCGCTCAGTGTATTCAGCGGATTTGACCTTACAAGAAATCAGGAGGATTTTCTTGGAAGCAAAATACGGCAAATATGTACGGTGTGATCATT
>WJJO01000442.1 GCA_014729665.1 Caldifarciminota bacterium | reverse complement strand
TGGCCATCGCGTCGGCCACCTGTCCGGCAAACAGTGTCAGAAGCTCGCGATCATGCTCAACGAACCCCTCTTCCGAAAGCCGCGTGAGACTCATAACGCCCAGGAGTTCGCCCTTTGATACAAGCGGGGCGCAAAGGAGGCAGGTAGGTCTTTCAGCTGTTCCCGGGATACGCGGGGCCTTTGTATCTTTGTGAACGTTATTTGCAAGAATCGATTTGCGGCGTTCAGCGGTCTTCCCGGTTATACCTTCCCCCAGCGGGATTCTGTAGCTCAACACATTCTTTTTATCGGCACCTTTGGTAGTTGTTGTCTGTGGAATAAGAAGTTCGTTTTCTGCATCGTATCTATATATAGTAGCCCTGTCAGCCTTGATTAAATCGGTTGCCCTGTGTGCAATGAGTTCGGATACCTCCGCCTCATCAAGTGTGGCTCCCACCTCGGTAGTTGTTTCAAGAAGGGTCTGACGTTCCTGTTCGGAACGCTTGCGGTCGGTGATATCGGTAAGGATTCCCATCGATGCGGTATAGTTGCCGTCAGCGTCGTAGATAGGTGCAGCCGTTACCAAGACGTTTTTCCTGATCCCGTCCTTGGGGATAAGGGTAAGCTCATACCTTGAGGTCTCGCCGCGCTTTCTTTTATCCGTCTGCTTGCGGATAAATTCGAGCTCATCTTCAGGCAAGAAATCAAGGAGGGTCATCCCCACGAGCTCTTCCGGTTCGTAGCCCAGAAGATCACCCAGGGCGGGATTGGCAAAGATTATACTTTCATTGGAGTCTGCAAGGGTAATAGCCTCCTGGGCGGTTTGAACCAGTGTACGGTACAGTTGCTCCCTCTCGCGAAGCTCTTCGCTTCTGCGTTTAAGGTCTTCGTTAAGGTCCTTTAACTCCTCGCTGCGGCGGCGATTTTCATCGAACATAAACCGCAGGTCGTCAATCATGAGATTGAGACCGACAAAAAGTTCGGTAAACTCGTCTTCGGTTTCGTGTACCGGGATATTCTCGCTGAAGTCGCCGAGAGAAACCTTTTCCATGACCGGGGCTATGGTTGAAAGCCTCTGTCTTACCCGCTCCTGGTAGGAGTCGTGGACCTGCTTAAGCTTCCTGTTGGCTACCTCCAACTCGGCGGTCCGCTGAGCGACCATGGTTTCAAGATTTTCATTGAGCTCGAGCTGCTTTTCGTAAAGGCGGCTGTTAGCCGCTGCATCGGCTACCTGCAGTGCGAAAAGATGAAAAAGTTCCAGGTCCCGATGGGCAACAAAACCTTCTTTCCCAAACCTTACAAGGGTCATCACGCCTATTAATTCATCCTGGGAAACCATGGGAGCGGCCATCATCGATACATCCTTACCTTCGGATACCTCTACCGGGAACTCAAGAATCTTATCCTTTATCTTACTTTCACATATAGCTTCACGCACTGCGGCCACTTGACCGGAAACCCCTTCCCCATAGGGTATCGAACGGTTGATTATATCTTCTGAAAAATCTTCGAGATTAGTTATCCTGGGCACAAGCTTCTTTGTGGAAGCATCGTAAGAATATACTATACAGCCGTCGGCCTTGAAAAGGTCTGTAGCCCGCTTGGTTACGACCCCGGTAACCTTTTCTTCATCCAGCAACGAAGATACCTCTGTGTTGGTCTCCAAAAGCGTCTTTAAGGCCTCGCTGCGCCTTCTGTTTTCATCCACCATGAACCGAAGGTTCTCGACCATCCGGTTCAGACCCTCAAACAGGTCCTTAAACTCGTCGGTTATCTCCTCGACCGGCAGAGAGTCTGAAAAATCCCATCGCCCGACCTTTTCCAGAACCGGATTCAACATCTCAAGGTAGCCGTTAACCCTGTTCCGGTACTCGGCGTGAATAGTCTTTAACTGTTCGTGCGCCGACTCAAGATCCAGGGTACGCTCTGCAACCTGGGCCTCGAGGTCTTCATTCAGGCTCTGAAGCTCGTCGGTCTTTGCCAGGTTTTCGTCCACAAGGTTCTGCATGTCGAAAATCATAAGATTCAGGTTGCGGAAGAGGTCAGTAAATTCGTCGGCTTTCTCAGGCATAGGGATTCGCTCCGAAAAGTCTCCCTTCCCGACCTTCTCAAGGATAGGTGCAAGTGTCTCCAGTCTCGATTTGACCCTTTCCTTGTAATCTGCATGAATATCCTCGAGTTTGAACTTGGCGCGTTCTAATTCCCTAGTACGCTCTGTAACCTTCTGCTCCAGGGCTTCGTTGAAATCTCTCATCTGGGAGAAGAGTCTGCAATTGGCAAAGGCCTCGGCAACCTGACGCGTAAACAGTGAGAATATCTGCTTATCGTCATCTGAATAGACCTCTTCAGACATCCTGACCAGTGTCAATGTCCCGATAAGTTCTCCGCGCGCAATCAGGGGAGAGGAGATAAGGGATGTAGGCAGGTTTTCGGTTCCCGGCACACATACGGCATCAGGTGAAAGGTCAATCCGATTAGCCATGATTGTTTTACGGTCCCGGGCAGCGGTTCCGGTTACACCCTCACCCAGGGGTACGTGGTAAGCCATCCGCTCTTCGTACTCTTCCATCACGGTGGTCGTCATGGGTACTAGTTTGGCTGTAGCTTTGTTGAAGGCGTAGAAGGTGCACCCGGTGGAAGGTATAAGCTCCTTGGCACGTTCTGCAATATATGTCGCCATCTCCTCCTCGTCAAGGGTGGATGAAACCCCTGTGCTGACATTGATGAGGTTCTCCATCTCCTGCCTGCGGCGTTCAAGGTTCTCGTTTACTTCCATAAGTTGGCCGAACAGGCGGGCGTTTGCAACGGCCTGCTCTGCCTGTCTTGCAAAAAGGGTGGCTATTTGCAGGTCGTGGTGTGTGAAATCCTCATCGTACAGCCTGGTTATGGTCATGTCGCCGAGAAGTTCTCCTCTGGCTGTAAGTGGTACTGCAATAATATTGGTGTGTACCTCATCGGTATCAGGTATTCGCGGGGCCTTGGGATCGAGGTGAACCTTGTTTTCTAGAAGGGGCTTCCTGAGTTTGGCCGATTTTCCCGAAACCCCTTCTCCAAGGGAAATCTTATGCGTCATCCGTTGTTTTTCCTCTTCGGTGACCGTGGTTGCGACCGGAATAAGCTTACCCTCTTCTTCCGAAAAGCGGTAAAAGGTACACCCTGAGGAGGGTATCAGAAATTTTGCCCGTTCGGTTATGATTTTCGCCACCTCCTCCTCGTCGAGTGTTGAGGAGAGTTCGGTCGAGGTATCAAACAGGGTCTTTAATTCCTCGCTTCGTCTTTCGAGGTTTTCGGTAAGTTCCTTCAGGCGACCGAACAGGCGGCTGTTTGCAAAGTTCTCTGCGGCCTGGCGGGCAAAGAAGGTAAAAAGCTGCAGGTCGTGTTCTGAAAACTCTTCGGAGGATAGCCTTGTAAGGGTCATCGCTCCCAGCAGCTCTCCCTTGGATATTAAAGGTGCCGAAAGAAGACAGGTAGGTTCATTCTTCGTCCCCGGTACGTGAGCCGAAGAACCAGTCCTATGAACGTGATTTTCTCTCAACGGTCTGCGTTCAGCGGCGGACTTTCCGGTTACACCTTCACCCAGTTTTAACCGGAAGTTCATAACCTTTTTAAGGTTCTTCCTGTTGGTCGATACCTGGGGTATAAGCACCTCTTCAGCCGGATCGTAGCGGTATACCGTACAGCCGTCTGCCCCTATGAGCTCGGTCGACTTGCGGGCTATGAGTTCTGCAACCTCATCTGCATCAAGGGTTGAGGAGAGTTCGGTCGAGGTTCTGAACAGTGCGCCAAACTCATCCCTGCGGTGTTCGAGGTGAACGTTCAATTCGTTAAGCCTTGCAAAGAGTCTCGAGTTGGCGGTGGCGTCTGCAACCTGAGTGGCGAATAATGAAAAAAGCTCCAGGTCATGGTCTTCGAAACCTTCCTCTGTGAAGCGCGCAAGGGTCATTACCCCGAGGAGTTTGTCTCGAGAAATGAGCGGTACCGACATCAGGCAGGTGGGAAGTTCTTTTGTCCCTGGGATGCGGTGTGCTTCCGGATCCCGGTGGACGTGGTTTGCAAGGATTTCCCTTCTTTCCGATGCCGCCCTGCCGGTGATACCCTGCCCCGGCTTGATGTGATGGGCGAGTATTTCTTTTCGGCCGTTGCTTACCGTCGTCGTTTCCGCTATCAGCACATTCGCCCCCTCGTCATACCGGTAGAATGTACAACCTGAAGCACCGATGAGTTCGGTGGCCTTGGCTGCAATAAGTGAAGCAACCTCCTTCTCGTCCAAGAGAGAGGATACGGTGGTCGCTGTTTCCAGAAGTGTTTTCAATTCTCCGCCGTGTCGTTCAAGTGTAGCATAAGCGCGGGCATTTGCCACCACACCAGCTGCCTGGTTGGCTATGGATTCAAGCAGACGCTGGTGGTCCTCATCGAACAGCTCGGTTTTCTGCGTGCTCTGTACGGCTATTACTCCGACCACCTTATCGGCTGAAATCATAGGTGCACCGAGCCAGCACTTGGGCTCCTTACCTATCATGACCATCTCGATACCCAATTCCTTGGTTTTTTCCATCACTTCACGTTTTATCAACAGGGATTGGCGTGTCTTGATGATATGATCTGTCAGTGCGTTGCCAAGGGGTCTGGTAGGCCATTCGACCCTTTTACCACTATCCATCGAGAATGGGAACTCAACCGTCTGGGCTTTTTCATCGTATAGTGCGATATATAGATTGTCGGTGTCTGTAATCCTGCCGACTTGAGAATGGATTATTTCCAGAAGTCCTTCAAGGTCCGAGGTTGCCCCCAGCGCGCGGCCTATCTCATTGATTACAGAAAGTTCGGTCAGCCTTCGTTCGAGTTTAGCATAAGAACGTGCGTTAACCACCGCACCCGCTGCCTGGTTAGATATCGTCTCGAGCATACGCTGGTGATTCTCATCGTACATACGTGGTTCCTTGGTGTTCTGAACACCAATTACACCTACAACCTTGTCGTGGAAAATCATTGGCGTCCCGAGCCAGCTTGCCGGAACCGCCTCGTTTGCAACCACCTTTATCTCGACACCGTGTTCTTTGGCCTCCTCCACCACGTTTTCGGAAAGGAGCACCGATTTCCTTGAGGTTATGACGTATTCGGTAAGTCCCTCACCGAATCTGCGTGGAGGAAGACTGATGCGCTGGCCGTCACTGGCCTTGAACAGGGGAAATTCGATGGTATTTTTATCCTCGTTATGAAGGGCTATGTAGAAGCTCTGTGTATCCATGATCCTTGAGGTCTGGGTATATATTACATCGATGAGTTCATTCAGGTTCAGGGTGGAACCCAGAGCCCTTCCGACCTCGTTGAACACCGAAAGTTCGGTCAACCTGTGTTCGATATCTGCATAAGATCGTGCGTTCTCGACCGCCTGGGCGGCTTGATTGGCCACTAGCTGCATGAGCTCCATGTCCCTTGAGGAATAGGTAATGGATGGATCGAACGACTGTACCGTCATCACACCGATAACCTGGTTGCGAATCTTCATTGGGACCCCCAGCCACGAACATGAGCTCTTCCCTATATGTTCAACACCTCGCTTAGTGGCCTCCATCTCCGAGTCTTTCTGGAATAACTGCGGTTTACCGGTTGATATTACATACTCGGTCATACCTTTTCCGCTGCTGCGGGAATTCCACTGCTGAATCTGACCGTCCTGGAATGCGTAAGGGAAGCTTACCGTGTCGGTTTCCTTGGAATAAAGAGCTATGTAGAAATTTTTCGCATTTATCAGGCGCTTTATCTGGTCGTGGATAAGCCCGTAGAGTTCTTCGATATCCAAAGTCGAGCTTATTGCCTGGCTTATTTGATTTATCACAGAACGTTCGGTAAGCTGGTCTTCCAGGGTCTGGTATGCCTTTACGTTCGCGAACATACCCGCAGCCTGGTTTGCAATGGAGGCGAGTATGTTCTTGTCGTTTTCATCATATATATTTGCCTTATTTATGCTCTGGGCACATATCACACCAAGTACCTTGTCCCGGGAAACCATGGGCACCCCCAGCCATGACAGGGGTGGCTCGCCGTGTACAATCATATCAATGCCTCTCTTCTTGCACTCCTTGGCAAACTCGTCGTGCTGGATAAGGAGGGGTTTCATTTTCCGGATAACGTATTCGGTAAGGCCGTTCCCGAACGGACGTGAAGGAACCTCAAGTGACTTACCCTCCTCAATAAAGTATGGAAAGTCTATAACAGCCTGTTCTTCGTCGAAGGAGGCGATGAAATAAGTATCGGCTTCCATGAGGCGTTTGGTCTGTTCATGAAGGAGTTTCATGAGTTCATCCTGCTGGAGTGTGGAACTGAGGGCCCGGGCGATCTGGTTGAATACCGAAAGTTCGGTCAGCCTGCGTTCAAGGTTTGAATAGGCCTTTGCATTAGCCACCGCACCTGCAGCCTGATTTGCAATCGAGGAGAGAAGTCTCTTGTGGTTTTCATCGTAGAGATCGGGGTCCTTTGTACTCTGAACCGCGATTATTCCCAGGACCTTATCGTGTGAGATCATGGGTACACCCAACCAGGATTGAGCCTCGGCACCGATCGTATATCTCTTAATCGTATCATTAATACCCTTTTCAGCATAACTTTCACCCAGAAGGAGCGGTTCTCGCGTCTTAATGACATGTTCTGTCAAGCCCTGCCCGAAATCACGTCCCTCCGCCTTAACCTTCTTTCCCTCTCTCATGTAGAAGGGGAACTCTATACGGGCCTCCTCATCGTAGTAAAAGGCAACGTAGAAATTCTCGGCGTACATGATTCGTCTTGTCTGGTTATATATCACCTGAAGTAGTTCGTCCAATTGCAGAGTCGAACCCAGGGCCTGGGCTATCTGGTTAAATACCGAAAGTTCGGTCAACCTTTGTTCCAGATCGGAATAGGCGCGTGCGTTCTCCACGGCCTGGGCAGCCTGGTTAGCAATGGTCTGCATAAGCCCCACGTCTTTTTCGGAATATACAGTATCTGCTTCAAAGGATTGTACCGTCATTACCCCGATGACCCTGTTCCTTATTATCATGGGTACGCCTAACCACGACACCGAGGGTTTACCTATAAGCTCGGTGCCCTTACGGTATGCCTCCGATTTATCCCCGGAGAATAGCTGAGATTTTCCAGCGGAGATAACGTATTCGGTCATTCCCTTCCCGGTCTTGCGGGAGCCCCACTCCTGAAGTTTACCGTCCTGAAAGGCGTATGGGAAACTTACTTCATCTTTCTTCTCATCGTAAAGAGCTATGTAGAAATTATTCGCGGTAATAAGACGCTTGGTCTGTGCATGGATAATCCCGTAAAGTGCATTAATATCGAGGGTGGATGAGATCGCCCTGGATATCTCGTCGATAACAGAAAGCTGGGTTATATCCTCAAGGGTCCCCTCGTAGTAAAGGGTGTTGCCGGTCTGGTCACGGACAACCTTTGCATTTTCACGTACCGTAATATCCGAGCCGTCTTGTTTTGTTAAAACCGTCACCCATCCAACGATCTCACCGTCCCTTTCGATACTTTCCTTGAATGCCGCCCGGTTGTATCGCAGTCCGAAGTTTCCCTTCTCAAGGTTAAGCCTGGTAAGTTCATCGAAGTTCTTGCAGCCAATCATATCCAGTAACGCAGGGTTGGCCATGGTGATACGACCGTCAGGAGTGGAGCGGTACATCCCGATCGGAATGTTTTCGTAAACGCTGCGGAAGCGCTCCTCAGAGTGCCGCATCGCATCCTCAACCAATTTGCGTTTTATTCCCGTTCCTATCTCCGAACCCAGCATCTCGATGAAGGCAAGGGTATAATCGTCTGTGGTCGATAAGATGATGTAGAAGGCGCCCAGGATATCCTCCGCCGAACACAGGGATACGCCCACCAGCGTTCCCTTCCGGTTCTTGAATTTCGTCTTGGAGATATCCTTTCCGGCGAACCAGGGAACCATAACCGCACTTCGGGTTTGTAAAACCTCTGCGGCTCCTTTCTCCTTTTTTTCGATGGATTCGGCTTTTGTAAAGAACGACTTTGAAGGACCGAACCCTGCCTCAAGACTGAGGTTCTCTCCGTCGATAAGGTAGATGCCGCCGGCTATCACTCCGGGATTGTCGGCAAGAAGCGGTTTTATTCCTTCAAGCATCTCGACCAGATCGGCCGATTGATTGATTTCCTTGACCAGTTCGTAAAGCCCCTCCATCGATCGGGTGTAGCGTTCAAGCTCCTCCTGGGCCGATTTCCGCTCGGAGATATCATCCGTAATAGATAAAACACCCCACGGGGTGCGAAAGATATGGGCATGAAAATACCGTTCGCCAAAAGGGGCCTCGACCTCTACGGCTTTCCCGGTCTCCAGGGTTTTCAGGTAAGCTTTGTAGAATTCTGTTTTAGTGAATTCGGGAGACACTTTTAGAAAGTCCCGACCCTGAATCTTCTTAACCGCCTGACCGACCAGCTTTGCAAAGGAGTCGTTGCAGTAGAGAATCTTGGCATCTTCGCTTAAAGCCAGCACGGGTGAGCGTATGCTCTTTATCAGTGTCCGGTGTTTGTCTTCGCTTTCCTTCAACGCATTCTCGGTCATTTTCCGTTCAAGAACATTCGCGAACATACCGGCTATTCGTTCGAAGAAATTCTTATCCTTGGCGGAAACGTCCTTTCTGCTCTTAGACCAAAGGTGAAGAACTCCAAGAAGTTTGCTCCTCGAATCTGTAACCGGCCAGGAAATCAATGAACGTTCGGTGAATTTACCGAGCCTGCTCTTGAACGGTTCGAGCCTCTTTTCTTTTGACACATCTGCGGCGATAATCGGTTTTTTCGTCTTCGCCGTCAATGCGGCGATGAATCGAGTGTCGCCAACGGGCTGAGGCTGGGCTGCAAGTTCAAGTTCCTTTTCGTTGAGCCCGTGACAGGCCTCAAGCTTGAGGGTTCTGGTGCCGGTCTCAAGTATCCTGAACGTCCCTGCGTCAAACTCCAACGATTGGACCAATCCTGAAATGACCTTTTTACACAGATCGGGGATATCGGCACCCTGGATAGAGGCCTCGGCAATGATTCTGAACGCCTGGTGTTCCCTTTCAAGCGCTGCCAGGGCCCTTTTGCTTTCGGTAATATCGGTAAGTACACCCATCGATGAGGTAACCTTACCCTCCGAATCGAATATCGGCGCCGCAGCCACTATAATCTCGCGGATACTTCCATCCTTACACCTCAAGCCCACCTCGTATCTCGAGGTTTCACCCTGTTTGCGTTTTTTTGATTCCTCTTTTAGAATCCGTGCATCGTCTGGGGAAAGAAAGTCGTATAAACACATGCCCACAAGTTCATCCTCATCGAACCCGGTTAATCTTGCGGCTGCAGGATTCGCATACTGGATGTTTTCCTCCCGGTCGGCCCGGATTATCGCTTCCTGTGCAGTATTAATTAATGTCCGGTATAGTTCCTCGCGTTCTGAAAGCGCCTGCTCGGCCTGTCTGATGTCCGATATCTCCCTGACGATCGATAAGATAAGTCTGCGTCCATCGAACTCGAGGGGCGCCAGGGTCAGATGTACCGGTATCACGGAGCCTTCCCGGTTTACAAGTGTTGTTTCAAGGGACTCCGGTGTTGCGGACCTGCCGTATACCTTCAGGGTTTTTCCCTTCTGGAACTCGGTTGTCTGCAAGTCCCTTGTTTTCATACCTAAAAGCTGGTCACGGGTATACCCGGTTAGGAGGCAGGCCTGAGAGTTAACCTCAACTATCTCCTCGTCTTCGTTTTCAATAAAGATGGCATCGTGAGCCTGTTCAAACAATTTTCTGTACAAAGTTTCCTTGTCGTGTGATTTGGATTTTTCAAGTCCGGAAAACTTTTTTTGGAGTTCTACATTCTTTCGATGTTCTGCCCGTAATTTATTGGCAAATTCAGCGTCACGTTCAATGAAAGCATCCAGTAGTTTTTTGAACTTCCCGTTCTTGCCGGCTATTCGCTCAACACCCTCTTTGCTGTACCTTTTGCCCGAGGCAATAATTGAAAGAAGTTTGTCAAACTCTTGGCTTCTATCATCGCCATCCCGTCTGACGGAAGATGATTTGCCCGGACGCCGCGAAGCATTCTTCCGCGGCTTTTTGGCTTTACCGGCCAAGGAATCTCCTATTCGGGCAACTGGTTAAGACTCCAGTAAAGGTTAATTGTTGATATCGCCTCCAGGAACTTGGTGAAATCGACCGGTTTTACGATGTAGGAGTTGACGCCCAGGTTGTAGCTTTCGATCATATCCTGGTCGCGGCGTGATGTAGTAAGCATTACGACCGGTATTCGCTTCTTATCCGGATCACCCTTGAGATTCCTCAAAACCTCTATACCGTTCATCTTTGGCATATTTATATCCAGAAGGATGAGTCCGGGTGTAGGAATGTCCTCGTTGGAGTATTCCCCCTTTCGGTAGATGAACTCCAAAGCCTCTTCACCGTCCCGCGTTACGTAAAGTTCGTTGGTGAAGTTGTAACGTTCAAAAGCCCTCTTGGTTATAAGGATATCATTCTCGTCATCCTCCACCAAGAGTATCGGGATTCCCTTTGCTGCATCGTTCATGTATCCTCCTCTGTGTTTTTCCCCTTCCCCTTGCTTTCCCCCTCGGGGTGTTCTTCGGAAACATCGGGTTTCTTGGGCAGCTCAAACCGGAAACAACTTCCCTTGTCCGGCTCCGAGGTTACCCATATCCGGCCCTTATGGTCTTGGATTATCTTCTTCACCAGTGCCAGGCCTATTCCCGTCCCGCTTTCGTCAGAGGACAACCTCTGGAAGATCTTGAATATCTTATCGTGGTATTTTTTTTCTATCCCCGGTCCGTTATCGGCGACGCGGAACTCAACCTTATCATCCTTGTCCTCGCTTCCCACGGTTATCTCAGTCCTCTCCTTATCGTTGTATTTTATTGCATTCGATATCAGATTTGCAAACACCTGACCTATCCTCACCCTCTCGCAGATTACCGCAGGTAAGGGTTCTTCAATCTTGATGGATACATCTTCTCCGGGGGAGAGGGTGGTGACGATTTCTTCAACCAGTTCGGAGATATCGGTTTCTTCGTAAGGATTCTTGATCCTGCCAACGCGCGAGAGCTCCAGGAGATCGTCAATCAGGCGTTCCATACGTTTGGCACTGGCCGACATCCTGTCCAGATACATCTTGCCTTCCTTTGGAATCTCGTCTGAAAAATCCTCCACAAGGAACTGGCTGAACCCCAGTATTGCGCGAAGCGGTGCCTTGAGATCGTGACTGACGGTATAAACGAAATCCTCAAGGGATTCGTTGGAGCGGGCGAGTTCCGCGGTCCGTTCTTCAACACGACGTTCCATGAGCGAGTAGGCACGGGCGTTTTCTATTGCGGGAGCGGTTTGATTTGCGACCATCTGGAGGAGCCTCATATGCTTTTCGGTATAGGCGATCTCGGGATCGAAGGACTGAACGGTCATCACACCTATCACCTCCGAACCAACTATCATGGGTACACCTATCCATGATATCGAAGATTTACCGATGTGTTGTACGCCTCTTTTAGCGGTTTCGGACTCGGAGTCGCCTGAGAAAATCTGGGGTTTCGCGGTCTCTATTACATACTCGGTCATACCTTTTCCGTCCCTTCTGGATCGCCACTCCTGAACCTGGCCGTCCTGAAAGGCGTAGGGAAAACTAACCTCCTCGTAGGCGCTGTCGTATAGGGCAATGTAGAAGTTATCCGCGTTCATCAGCCTCTTTATCTGGGTATGTACTACCGGGTAGAGTTCTGCAACATCCAGGGTCGATGAAATAGTTCTCGAGATCTCGTTAATAACGGAAAGCTCGGTAACCCGTTTTTCCAGCTCGGAGTACGCCCTGGCGGTTTCGACCGCAGGTGCGGCCTGGTTTGCGATTATCTGTAGTAGTCGAACATCCTTTTCAGAATATAAAAATTCCGAGTCGAACGACTGAACGGCCATAACCCCGATGACTTCATTCCGGGCCATCATCGGAACCCCTGTCCAGGCGTAGGACGATTTCCCTATGTGGTTGGCCCCGAGCTTGGCAATCTCCCTGTCGCTGTCTTCTCCCTGCACAAGATGCGAATCGGCTGTACGGATAACGAATTCCGTCAAACCGTTGCCATGCCTTCGCGGTGCCCAGTCACCTACCCCTGTGGTCTGCTTTTGTCCGCCTTCGAAAACGTAAGGAAAACTCACCTCGTCGCGTTTGCGGTCGTAACTGGCGATATACATGTTCTCGGCATTAATAAGTCTCTTTGCCTGATTATGCACCAGCCGGTACAGCTCGTTGATATCTAAAGTAGAGGAAACCGCCCTGGATATCTCATTGATGACCGAAAGTTCGGTAACCCGGTTCTCGAGCTCGGTGTATGCCCGCGCGTTCTCGACCGCAGGTGCGGCCTGATTGGCCACTAATTGAAGCATCCGGATGTGCTTGCGGCTGTAGCCGATCTCGGGTTTCATGGACTGGAGGGCGACAACTCCGATTACCTCACCCCTGGCCATCATAGGCGCGCCTATCCATGAATGGGAAGTCTTTCCTATATGATTTACCCCTCGTTTTTCGAGTTCAACCTGGCTGTCTCCCTGAATAAGCTGGGGTTTCGCAGATTTGATGACGTATTCGGTAATTCCGTGACCCGAGCGGCGTGAGGCCCACTCATCTTTCCCACCCGGGACCCTTTTGCCCTTTTCCATTATATAAGGAAAGCTCACAACGTCGGTGCCTTTATCGTAAAGGGCTATATAAAAATCCTCCGTGGGCATTATCCTTTTTATCTGTTCGAAAACCACACCGTAAAGTTCCTCTATATCTAGAGTAGACGAGATCGTTCTAGAGATTTCATTGATAACCGAAAGATCGGTTAGCCGCTCCTCGATTTCCCGGTAAGCCCTTGCATTATCGATTGCGCCTGAGGCCTGGCTGGCAAGGGATACAAGGAAGGCCTTGCTGTCTTCGTCGTAGGCATCCTCGTAATCGATACTCTGGGCGGCCATCACGCCAATGACCTCGTTGCGTGCAACCAAGGGTACACCCAGCCAGGACCGGGCAGGGGTCCCCTGTATGGTTACGTTAAGCTCCAACTCTGCAATACGTTCCCTCAGATTGCGCTCAATAAGAAGTGATTTACCTGTTCGGATTATGTATTCGGTCAAACCGTTGGAGAAGGGCCTTCTGGTCAACGGTGTAGGTTTGCCGTCCTGTATGTAGAAAACGAACTCGACCTCAGCCTTCACACCGGCCTCTTTATCTTCCGGGTGGTATAGGGCGACGTAGAAATGATCGGCGGGCATCACGCGGCTTGCCTGTTCGTAGATAATCTTAAGCTGTTCTGAAAGCTTCAGGGTGGAGCCGAGTGCGCGACCCACCTCGTTGAATACCGAAAGTTCGGTTAGACGGCGTTCGAGCTCGGCTGTGTTCCTCTGGTTTTCGTCGAACATGAACTTCAAATCCTCAATCATCAGATTGAGGC
>WJJO01000041.1 GCA_014729665.1 Caldifarciminota bacterium | reverse complement strand
TACCGCAAAGACAAAGAAAACCACCTCTAAACCTAAAAAGGATGCGAAGAAATGAGTTCGTCGAAGAGACTGGTAGGACTGGTGGTTTCCGACAGGCCGGATAAGACTGTTGTCGTCAGCGTGATACGCAAGGTTCTTCATCGCCGTTACAAGAAGTATGTAAACAGGCGACATAAGTATTACGTTCATGATGCCGAGAACCGCTGCAAGGTTGGAGACAGGGTGGAGATAGAGGAGACCAGACCTGTCTCCAAGCTCAAACATTTCCGCCTGGTTAAGGTTTTAGGTGACAAGCAATGATTCAAGATAACACCAGACTCGTGATTTCGGATAATACCGGAGCCAAGACCGCAAGGGTGGTTAAGGTGCTTGGCGGAACCCGCAGACGCTACGCAAGGATCGGTGACATCGTGGTTGTCAGCGTGAAGTCCTCCATGCCCAGCGCATCGGTTCGCAGGGGGGAAAAGGCCAAGGCCGTTATTGTTCGTACCCGAAAGGAGATATCACGACCCGACGGTTCATATGTCAGGTTTGACGATAATGCATGCGTAATAATCGATGAGAATAAACAACCCAAGGGAACCCGCATCTTCGGACCGGTCGCCCGCGAGTTGAGAAATTATAAGTTTACTAAGATTATTTCTCTAGCTCCGGAGGTTGTCTGATGAGGTCAACGATACGTAAAGGTGATCTGGTTGAAGTGATAACCGGTGAAGACAAAGGACGCCAGGGCAAGGTTCTTGCAGTCGATGCCCGCAAGGGGAAGGTTCTGATTGAGGGGATAAATATGGTGAAACGTCACGAACGTCCCCGTGGGTCCTCTAAACCCGGCGGTATCATCGACAAGCCCGCCTATATCGATCGATCGAACGTCATGCTCATATGCCCCAAGTGTTCCCGCAGGTCCAGGGCGTCCTGGGTACGCAGGGGGGACAAGAGGATACGCGTATGCAAGAAATGCGGCGGGGAGTTAGGTTCATGAGTGTTATGCGAGAATTGTACACAAAGAAGGTTGTTCCCACTCTGATGAAGACCTTCGGTTATAAGAACAGGATGCAGGTTCCTCGCCTTAAGAAGGTTGTAGTTCACGTGGGGGCCGGCGAGGCCTCCCAGGATGCCAAGCAGATAGAACCGGTTGTCAAGGATTTATCGATGATAACCGGTCAACGTCCGGTCATAAGTAAGGCCCGTAAGGCAATATCAAACTTCAGGCTCCGGAAAGGGATGACCGTCGGGGCAAAGGTTACACTGCGAGGGGAACGCGCCTATCATTTCCTTGAAAGGTTCTTCAACTTTGCAGCACCCCAGATAAGGGATTTCCGGGGTTTTCCCGAGAACTCATTCGACGGACGCGGCGGATACACATTAGGGATAAAAGAGCAGCTTATCTTTCCAGAGATTGAAAGGGACAAGGTCAAGAAGGTTTTCGGAATGGATATTACTATAGTTACAACAGCCGAAAGGGACGACGAGGCAAGGGCGTTACTAGAAAACCTTGGAATGCCTTTCCGAAAGGAGTAATATGGCCCGACTGGCTTTGATTAATAAACAGAAACGCGAGCCCAAGTTCCGCGTGAGACGCTATAATCGCTGCAGACGATGTGGACGCCCCCGTGCTTTCTACCGTAAATTCGGGCTTTGCCGTATATGTTTCAGGGAACTGGCTCTACGCGGAGAGATTCCAGGGGTCAAAAAGGCCAGCTGGTAGGGAGAAGTAGAAGTAATGGATGTTATAGCAGATTTTCTCACATCAATCAGGAACGCCCTGGCTGCCGGCAAGAAAGAGGTTGCCGTATCCTCCTCCAGGTTCAGGCAGGAACTTGCACGTATCCTGCTGGAGGAAGGCTACATCAGTAATTTTCAGCTACACGAGAAGGAATTTCCTCCGAAGATAGTGATTCAACTCAAGTACTCTGCGCAAGGAACTAGCGTTATAGCCGGATTGCGCCGGGTATCCAGGCAGTCCCGTCGGATATACCGTTCGGCTAAGGACCTGCCGCGTGTAAAAAACGGGCTTGGTACGGTTATCGTTTCCACCTCCCAGGGGGTAATGTCCGACAGGCAGGCAAGGAAGGTCGGACTCGGCGGCGAAATCGTCTGCGAGGTCTGGTAATGGCTCGAGCATCGTTGAAACCTTTGAATCTGCCCAAGGGGGTCAGCCTGACTCAGACGGAGCAGGGGTATTCGGTAAAGGGCCCCAACGGTACGGTTCAAGTGAAATTGATTCCGGGGATTGCCGTCAAGACCGAAGGCTCAGAAATCAATCTCTCTTACTCCCTGAAGCCTGAGAACAAGGCGATGCTCGGTCTTGCGGTTGCGCTTCTCAGCAACGCTTTTAAGGGTGTAACCGAGGGGTTTCGTAAGGTTCTCACGCTGCGAGGCATAGGCTATAAGGTGTCCCTGGAAGGTCGCAAGCTTACAATGAATCTGGGTTATACCCATCCGATTGTCTACCAACTACCGGAAGGAATCGAGATTGAAATATTCGAGCCCCGTTCCCGTGACGATAAGGGTTGGATAGCCGATATCATCGTTAAGGGTATTGATAAGCAACTGGTAGGTCAGGTTGCGGCCAATATACGTCGTTATCGTCCACCCGAGCCCTACAAGGGCAAGGGGATTCGATATAAGGATGAGTACGTTCGCCGCAAGCTTGGTAAACGTGCAGTAGGAGTCGAGTAATGAAACCGACCAAATACTTCGGCAGACGCAGACGCCATCTTCATCTGAGGAATAAGATAAAGGGTACCGGAGACCGTCCGAGACTGGTGGTTTTCCGTTCCAACCGTCACATCTACGCGCAGGCGGTCGACGATTCTGAAGGCAAGGTTATTACCGGTGTATCCTCCCTTTCTGCCGCCTTAAAGGAGGTAAAGGTCAAGGGCGACAAGAAGGCTTTTGCCGAAGCTGTTGGCAGGCTTATTGCGGCCAAACTTTCAAAACTCGGGATAAAGAAGGTCGTTTTCGACAGGGCAGGTTACAGGTATCACGGTCGCGTTAAGGCATTGGCCGATGCAGCCCGAAAAGAAGGATTGGAGTTTTAGATGTATAAAAGGAACTCAAGGATGGGCCCTCCGCAGGACGAATTTGCAGATCAGGTTATTCAAATAAAGAGGGTGACTAAGGTAGTAAAGGGTGGAAAGCGCTTCAAACTTTCTGCAACCGTGGTGGTCGGAGACGGAAACGGTCGTGTAGGCGTAGGTCATGGAAAGGCCAACGAGGTTGCACTTGCAGTAGCCAAGGGCAGAGAGCACGCACGCAAGTCCCTTCATAAGATAGCTAATGGAAGAACCATACCGCACGAAACCCAGGCCAGATTCTCCGCCGCCAATGTGATAATAAAACCGGCTTCCCCCGGGACCGGATTGGTTGCTACCCTGCCGGTACGTTCTGTCTTGAGGATGGCCGGGTTCAAGGACGCATTGACCAAATCCCTGGGTTCACACACGCCTTTTAACCTTGCGATGGCAACTATACATGCGCTTAAGAAATTACGAAGGCTCGATGAGGTAGCACGACTGCGAAACAAACCTATTTCATACTTCATGGAGAGAGGTAATGCCGAAGAAGACGCCTAAACGATTGAAGATTACACTTGTCCGCAGCTTGATTGATACAAAGCCGGTACACAAGAGGAACGCCCTTGCCCTTGGCTTGCGTAAGCTTGGTACATCGAGGATACACGAGGATAATCCGGTTATACGCGGGATGATTGCACAGATCCCGCATCTTGTGAAAGTCGAGGAGTTCTCCAATGGCTGAGGCGTTGAGACGACCGCGTACCGCTCACAAGCGAAAAAAACGTCTGGGATGCGGCACGGGTTCAGGCAAAGGCAAGACCTGCGGCAGAGGCCACAAGGGGGCCGGACAGCGTTCGGGTAAGGAACACGGCCCCAAGTTTGAGGGCGGGCAGATGCCCCTGGCCCGTCGAATACCTAAGCGCGGAATGCAGAAGGGTAAAAAAATAAATCGAATGCACCGGCCTAAGGGTCGAGGCAGATACAGTTATCAGATAATTAACCTGACTACACTTGCCGACTGGGATCCTTCCGAACCGGTGAATCCCCAAACCCTTAAACAGAAGGGTATCATCCGAAAGGCCGACAGGCCGATAAAGCTGCTTGCGCGCGGCGAGATTAAGAAACCGCTCAACATTACCGTCGATGCGGCGTCGGCAAAGGCGCGTGAGGCCGTGGAGGCGGCCGGTGGAAAGCTGGAGGTTGCATCATGATGCAGGGCGCGGGTAACATATTCAAGATACCCGATCTGAGAAAGAAGATATTTTTCACCCTTCTTATGGTAGTAATCTACCGTCTGGGTACACACATACCAGCTCCGGGATTGAACCCACAGGTGATGGCGGAGTTTTTCTCGACCCAGCTCAAGGGTACTGTTTTCGGGCTTTACGACCTTTTCGTGGGTGGTGCTTTCTCGCGAGGAGCGGTTTTCGGGTTCGGGATCATGCCCTACATCATGGCATCTATCTTCTTCCAGCTTCTGGGCACCGTTTTCCCCCAGATTCAAAAACTACAGCAGGATGAGGAAGGCCGCCGCAAGGTAACCCAGTACACGCG
>WJJO01000040.1 GCA_014729665.1 Caldifarciminota bacterium | reverse complement strand
GTCTAGTTACTCTCCGCAGTGGGAGCGTCTGTATCACGATCTCATACTCAATTACAAGGACATCTATTCCCGGTCCAAGGCCTTTGACATAGATCCTTCTCATGCTTATCCCTTTCCGGAAAAGATGCTAATTATTTACGCACACGACTACCGGCCCGCAGCCAATCCCAAGCTGCAGGAGTACATTAAATGGAAGGAACAAAAGGGGTTCGTTATTGAAACCAAGAATCTGAATTCAATCACTAGTTCCGCAAGAGACACCTTTGCCGTTTACGACGTCAGAGACACCATTCAGGCATGGTTTTACCGAACCATTGCATCGGGCAAGTACGTTTTATTGGTGGGTGACGCTACCGGATTCGACTGGAGCTACGATTTCGATGAAAAGCAATTCTATTACGCGGTTCAGTGCGCACATGACAGCCTTATCCCTACCTTCGGCGGTTATGAATATGATTATTCGTATTGGAAATACCTCTTTTCTGATTATTTCTATCAACTCGTAGCCGGAACTGACAGTTTTCCTGATCTATGTATAGGCCGTTGGTGCTGCAGGAACTCTGATGAACTTACCACATATGTTGACAAAACCATTTCCTACGAGATGGGCGGCTCATCGAGTTGGCATCCTGAGAGATCATTGTATGTAGCTTATCGTGGAGATGCCGTTGGTGGAACCTCCTTCCAGGACACAAAGGAGTATATTGCTTCTAACTTTCATTATCCCTATTGTGAGTTGTATGCAGACGAAGGCGCAGAAACGCAGGATATAATTAACGAAATCGAGTCTACGAATGGATACGGAATCGTCAACTACTGCGGGCATGGAGGCAAGACAAGCTGGGCGCAATGGGATTTAGCGCACAGTTCTTTTACTTCAAGTCAGGCTATGGATTTAGAAAACACTGATCATTACCCAATAGTCTACAACATGTGCTGCTACAACGGACTTGTTGCTGATCCTTCGGACTGGCCAGTGATGGTTGAAGGTTGGACACGTAACCCAGATGGGGGTGCGGCAGGTGCATTTGGTGCATCTCTAGTCTCATGGATAAGCCGGAACAACAAACAGGATTCGGCGATGTTTCGAGCCCACTTCAACCAGTACCTTCTGATGAACTGCGGGATGGCAATCAACTACGGAAAGATCTTCATATTGCAAGATGCACCTACCTCTAAATACCCTAAACAAAACGCCTGGATGTACTACTGGATAGGCGATCCTGGAATCGACGTTTGGCGCGGATACCCCTGGCCTACACTGGATTCAGTCAAATTCGGTTCTCAGATCGAGGTTCGTATTATTGCAATGGGACCACATGCCCCGGTATCTGGAACAAAAGTATGTATTCATCGTGACGGCGGCGGTTATCACAAGATACGCTATACAGATGAATATGGAAGCGCTTACTTCCCTTACCCTGATTCAATTGGCAAGTACTACGTTACAGGTACAAACCAATCACAATTCTACAGCATCATACCGATGCGAGATTCTTTCAATTACACAGGTTCGTTCGGTGAACAGGGTCAGCCTCTTGTTGAATTAATAGAATGGAATTTGAAACCTTTACAACCAATATCTACGTTCTCAACTCAAACAATCTCCTACTCCGTAGCAGGTAAACTCGGCTCGAAGGTTGGTCAATTCATAGACTTATCAGTCTTCGACGCTTCAGGTCGCCGCGTTCGAAATCTTGTATCAGATAAGCATAATCCGGGGCATTACTCCGTTACCTGGGACTGTAAAGATAACCGTGGTCTGAATTGCCCATCCGGTGTTTACTTCGTACGAATGAATACGGAAGACTTCCATACATGCAAACGGACCATTTTGATTAAGTAGGTTAACCGGACTATACTGAGGGGAGCAGGGGAACCTGCTCCCCTTCAAGGAGGCTTGAATGAAATTAAAGGTATTGGTAACACTTTTGTGCGTATTTTGCTTCACTACTCAAGCCGGAGTATGGTCTGAGCCGGATATGATAGCTATTGATGGAACGCATGCTGATTTTGCCGTCAACAATCGCGGTGTATGTTGGTGTAATCCAATCTCAAAGTCTTTGTATTCGTATCATGGGGATATCTCCGGCTGGCAGTTCGAGACCGAGTCACCCCGACCGGGCAAGCCTTATTTCGATAAGGGCGACACGTTGTGGATGCTTAATTCGATGATGGGAATGGGTATATGCTATACACGCTACGACGGTGAGACGTGGAGCGGAGTGGTGTTCGTTCCGACTAACTCACCTTATGACATTCAAGTCGGTATTATTTCCGAGGATACTAATCATATCTGGGTGGTATGGAACACCGTCTGGTTAAACTATCGAAAATTTGCACGTACGCAATACGTTAACGGATCATGGGGTGAACCAGAGATATTATCGGATACCACAGAAGCAATTGAGCATATCGGTTCATCGGTGGCTGTTGACGCTTTGGGTCGTGTATGGTTGGGATGGGTGGAATTAGATTTCTACGAAAAGCCTGATTCAGTAATTCATCATATAAAAACCAGATACTGGGATGGCGAAGATTGGAGTGATGAAATGGTGATAGCAACTCACGATTGGCTCTTTGCTGATGGTCCCGAGCTGGCACCTGACAGCGAAGGAGGAATGTGGGCAATGTGGTGGCACGAACCTGAGGATGCAGGTCCCGTTTTTCTTTTAACCAGGCATTGGGACGGTGTTGAATGGTCGAAGGTAGACACGATAACCGAAGGTGGACATCATGATCTATGTTTCCCTGAAGGCAATATAGCTGTTGATAAAGAAGGCAATGCCTGGGCTGTGTGGCGTCAGGCTTCGGACTTGACCGATACTAACGGCGATATCTACTTCTCAGTAAATCAGGGTGATGGCTGGTGCAAACCATCGCCGGTATGCGAGCATCCGGCTTACGACATCAACCCTGAGATCGCCGTAGACGGCGAAGGTCGCATCTGGTGCGTGTGGAGTTCACTCAGAGACAGTCAATACCAGGTCTTGATTTCGTATGCAACCGGAGTGGGTGTAGAGGAACCCGTAACACCCGCAACACCACAACCAATCCTCACCGTTGATAAAGGCATAGGTTCGAGCTTTACCTTCCGCGTATCGAATCTGAACAGCTCCGCAAGTATCTATATCTACGATCCCTCAGGGCGTAAGGTAAATAACCTGGAAGTCAGCTCCGATGTGGTTACCTGGGACGGCTCCGACATAGATGGCAAGTCCTTGCCTGAAGGTGTCTACTTCGTAAGCCCTTCGTTTGCAAAAATGCCGGTTAAGATTATCCTGCTCCGTTGAGTAAATCTCATTCAAGTAGCCGACCGGGAATGTCCGAAAGGCTTGACAGCAAGGGTTTCCACGTTATTATCTGAATATGAAGAAAGTGGCGTTAGCATTATTTGGGGTTACGTTACTTGCCTGTACCTCCTGGCGTGGACCCCAGATGGAGGCCGAGGAGTTCCCCTTGAAAACCGGGGCTGTCCACATCTATAAGCTCGATGGCTTTTCGGACGGCGACTCGATGGTTGTAACAACCATAGGTACACGCCGTCACGATGATAGAACCATATACGTCGACAGCGTCGCCTACTTCAACGGGGATTCCCTGTCCCGGACTACTGAGGAGTACCATTACCTTTCTAATCACGGCTACTACTACTACGGCGATAAGTCGGTAGGTTATCTTGACGATCCCGTACCGATGATAAAGTTTTCCTTATACGAAAACAGGATGTGGTACCTTGACCCTGAAGATACCCTTGGAGCATACTACGAATGTACCGATTACGACACACTGTGGCTGGAGCCGGGACGCTACCGGGCATTCTGTGTTCAGCATAACGACGATGCCGTATCGGGTGTGGTACGCTACTGGTACGCCCCCGATGTGGGACTGGTCAAGTACGGACGTAGTGTCCCCTATGGAGATTCCTACGCTAAGGAGATACTCGACTACCTGCCCGGCGGTATCCCTGACGATACTACGGGTGACTAAACGTGCGTCACGAGTGGTCGGATGGTTTTCACTTCTTGTGGCGCTTTAACATCAAAAAAGCGAGGTGCAAGATGAAAAAAATATTACTTGTTCTAATGGTCGCCGCCTTTTTGGGATGTACCCAGGGACCGCCCCCGCCCGAGCTTTGCTTTCCTCCTGACGGTTATGAACTCACGTATATGCCTTTCTCCTGGACGTCTGTTCCTGAAGCAAACGAGTACCGGCTTCAGATAAGCGCAGATGAAGGCTTTTTCGACAACGTAATCGATGAGGTAACCGCAGATACCTTCTATAGCGTAACCTCACACTATTCCGAGTTCGAGGACGGGACTATTTACTACTGGCGTGTTCTATCGGGCAACACAGACGGCTGGGGAAATCCCTCAGAGGTAAGGACGATATCGGTCAGGATTATATGAAGATGCTTTATCTGCGTAAGATAAGCCTGTTATGTCTTTTGATTGCGTTGGTGGCGGCACTCGGCTGTATCGGCGGCGGGCCGCCCTCCCCTGACCTTCTTTTCCCCGAGGACGCAGATACCGTATCCGGGGACGAGCTTGAGTTTTCGTGGACCGAGGTTACAGAAGCCACCCATTATCGGCTGGAGGTTAGCCGCGACGAGTACTTCTCGACTGTCGCGGTCGATGTCGATTCGGCGGCAGGAACCTCCTACCTTCTCGACCTAAATTACCAGACCAGTCCCCTTGACGGAAAGGCTACCTACTACTGGCGCGTTGCGGCCTATGCAGAGGGCTGGGGCGGATGGTCGCAGACGCGCAGTTTCTACAACGCCAACCAAAGACCCTTAGCAATATTGAGATAGCAGGCGTTTTCAGGAAGCGGGTACGGCACCCGGGACATTAAATGACATCCACATAATGAATCCTTAGGACAGCGTGTGTTCGTTCTCATGTTTAACCCCCGCAGGTTCTTTGAAGGGATTGCAAAGACAATCCATCTTTCGCCCGTACTTATTGCGGTAAGATGGATAGGCACGGCTTCCCTTGTTACGCTTCCCCTGTGGTTGAAAGGTGCGGTTCCGTTCTCCCCTCCATGGCTGCCCATACCTGAAGAAACCTACTACTTTTGGCAGCTCGTATTCATCCTGCCCTACGGTGTCCTCATAACCTTTCTTCTCACTGGTCTAACCCTTTTAATCTGCAAAGGCGGAGGCAGACCTTCTACCCGGTTCCGTGCTGCACTTGCCGTTGTTTCATACTCACTGTTTCTGCCCTGGGTCGCTTGTCTGGTATGGGACATATTCCTCATCCTTTCAGGTAACTGGTCGCTTGCATGGGCCGCTCCTTTCCATTCAGCAGCCGTTATCGCCGAGGGCCTTCTCTATGCCTACGGTGTTCGTAAGGTTTTCTCAGCATCCTGGACCAGGGCGGTATTGATAGCTGTGATTAATTCTATCGTATTCATAGGGCTGTCTGCACTTATCGTCAGGTAGAAACATAAGTTTATATTGACGAGTGCCCTTTCCGCACTACAATGAAATGTAGTCATATATCCTGTATGCGAGGAGTAATGAATCTGAAGAATAAAACAGGTGGAGAAATCACAAGCGCGAAGATAGATATCAACAGCCTTCCGGCTCAGGGAGGAACTTCGTTTTGCTGGTGCATTGCCTCAATACTACGCATCCTTGGTAAGGACACTCATCAAAGTGATGTCAGGGGATTCTCGTTGAGTGCCTTCTCTATCTGGGCGCATCCTGCGAAGGATATCAAGCTATGGCGGGAACCTTGCGCCCACCTTTTTACCACCCTGCTTCTGGATTCCCTTGCCCTTAAAGGTGAACTTCTCAACCTGCCCGAGGGTACCCGGGATCATCTAGGCTACTTCCTCCATCACTGGGCGGGAATGGTTAAAACGTACCTGAATGAAGGAATACCGTTGGGAGCAATGGAGGTCTGGCCCGAATCATTATGGGGGATAGTTACGTCCTGGGATCCGGCTCAACGGGTACTAAAGGGCTATATCCCGGATTCCATCAACGAAATCAATAATCGCTGCTGGCCTACAAAACTATTGCTTATCGGGAAAAAACCGCTCAGGCAGGGTTTGAAAACACCACTTAAGACGACCCTCCGGAACGTTTCGGCGCTCGGCTCTAACCGTATACGTCCCGGAAACTGGGCAAGCGGTATCGATGCCTACCTCGTATGGAGAAAGAATGCGGCAGAGGGATTTGATTATAATGCCGGTGAGCACCTGAATCTGGCGAGTAACCTTTCGGAGGCAAGGAAGCACGCCGCATTCTTTCTTGCCAGGCATGCCGACCTGGGAGTCCAGGGAACCGACAGGATGATGTGTTCACTGACAAGGCGATATAATAAAGTTTCTTCATACCTTTCGGAAGCTGCCAACGCCCCGGGGAAACAATCCTTCATCAATTCCCTGACCGCAGCCGCCGCAGAGGAGGAGAAAGCGCTTGCACTGGTCGACGAACTACTTGTTCGCCTGGATTAATACTGAGGGTCTTGTATAGTTGAATAACGAGGGTATACTGAGCAATGCATTGTCGCTCAGTGTATTCAGCGGATTTGACCTTACAAGAAATCAGGAGGATTTTCTTGGAAGCAAAATACGGCAAATATGTACGGTGTGATCATTG
>WJJO01000441.1 GCA_014729665.1 Caldifarciminota bacterium | reverse complement strand
GCAGTATGCTCATTTGATAGAAAGGGTAAAGAATAATGAGGACTGAGATCAGACTTTCCGGTAGAGGGGGCCAGGGACTCATAACCGCTGGGATAATTCTAGCCGAGGCCTGTGGGGTTTACGAAAGCAAAGAAGTTGTACAGACGCAGAGCTATGGTCCTGAGGCCCGCGGTGGAGCTTCGCGTGCAGAGGTGGTTATCTCAGATAATCAGATTCGCTATCCAAGGGCATACAACCCGGATATACTGGTTGCCTTATCCCAGGAGGCATTCGATCGCTTCTCCCCCCAGATAAAAGAGGATGGACTCATCTTTGCAGACACCTTTTACGTGGAGACCGATAAAAAAGAGGTAATCAGTATGCCCTTTTCCGAAACGGCTAGAACCGAGATTGGACGTGAGGTTGTTACCAATATATTGATGCTTGCCGCACTCTCGGCTACAACCAGGATTGTCAAGCTCGAATCCCTTAAGAAGGCTGTGAAACACCGTGTGAGGAGTGCCTTTATCGAGATGAATATGAAGGCATTAGACGTAGGTTTTAAGTTGGGGGAGGAAAAATGGAAAGAACGCTCCTCGTAATAAAACCGAACGTAGTTGCACTTAACAAAACAGGGGAGATACTAGCCCGATGCGAGAAGGAAGGGTTCGTAATCCTGGGGCTCAAACATCTGATACTTTCACCCCAGGAAGCCAAACTCTTCTACAAGATACACGAGGATAAGGGGTTCTACCGAGAGTTGGTGAACTACATAACCTCAGGCCACATTATAGCATGCTGTCTGGGTCGGCAAAATGCAATACGTTACCTAAGGGAGATAGTGGGCGACACTGATCCTGCCAAGGCCGCTCCCGGAACACTTCGAGCAATGTACGGTACAGACATCGAACATAACGGCGTACACGCATCTAATCCAGATGAGGATCCTGAACGTGAAGTTCACTTCTTTTTCTCCACCCACGAACTCCTTTCCTGAAGGAGGTTTTATGCTTAAAAGTAATAAGTCAAAAGCGTTTACCGGCCTCGTAGTATTCCTGGGGTTGGTAATGACGGTTTGCGAATTGCCCATAATCCCCGACGATTACGAACCGAACGATACATTCGATGAGGCATCGGTTGTGAGTCTCGGCACTATCCGGGCTACAATCGAACCTGAGGACGATGAGGACTACTACAGGTTTACCGTCGAAGGAGAAGACGATATCACTTTAGTATACGACCTTACCGTACCCCCGATAATCCAGGCCGGTCTGAATTTCTACGATTCATCGAACAATCTGCTCAAACACAGCAAGTCCGAAAATCCCGGGGAAGTAATATCCGATTCTATAACGGTAGCAGCCGGGGAAATCTTTGTCAGGGTGCGTGCGGTGAACTATGAAATGTCTCCGGTCGAATACAGCCTGAACCTGAAGACCTCTACTCCGGTTGCTTCATCCGAATAATCCTGTTATATCGATTCAGGCGGATGTAACAACAACCGGGATTAGAGGTAGATTCGTCCGCTGAGCTCGATTCGGTTCTCCTCACCCATCCTGTAGGAGGCTGCGATCTCCCACCAGTACATACGCAAGCCGATATAGGGCGTGAAATTAATCCCTTCAGGGTATTCAGGATCGAGGTTTGCACCACCCTGTATCGCGGCGCCGACGTAAAGGTAGTCCAATGGAAGAATCTCCGCGGATATGCCCCATCCGAAACCTGATGGGAAATCCGCAACCCATTGTTTCTCCTCAGTATCGTTTACGGTATCCTTAGAGGTAACTCTTGACAGGAAGGCGTCTTCTAAGGAAATGCTTCCGATAACCGGCAGTCTGCCGAAAAGGTCGTGGTATTCGGGAAGTATCGGAAACTCAAAGGTATAGGAGAACCCTATTCCGTAAAGGCTTCTTGCGCCGCCGAGGCTGTCTTTGATGCCGTATGTGTCGAGTGATGTAGGGAATTCTGCAAAGACCTTCCCTGCCAGGTATCCGTATTTGTGGGAGCCAATGATGTTGCGTTTATAGTAAAGCCCAAGATTGCCCAGGTATACCGGAAGCCGCGACGTGGTGTCCAGCTCTTTACTAAGCCTCAGCCAGGGAAGGGTGGTACCAATCTCGTTATAGCCGTCGAATGAGAACCCGAAACAAGATATTACGGGAACCCCGATGAAGGTATCCGTCGGTGTACGGTAGGTAAACTCAATATCGGCGGAGCCGGTGGTAATAACCGTACCCTGTTCGACGTGTAAAGGCGAATGCGGGACGTATACACCGGCGTACTGGCCGAAGAGTAAGGAAAGGATTGCAAAACCCATTGCGAAGTTTAATCATAAGGCAAGAAGTGTCAAGGTAGAGTAATACCCCACTTGGAGGAAGTCTCCTTGTGGGGTATAGAATCGAGTAATTAGATGTCAGGTGTTTTTCTTTTCCCCTTCCGGAAGCCCGAAGGTCTCTGCGATGAAGTGTTCGGGAACCTTGTAGCCCATCTCGGATAATGTCTTTAAGGTCTGTGCAAACTCGGGCGTACCACGTGCCGGAAGGTAGTCTATTACGAAGTGCGGCGCGGGTACGTCCGGGCCGTAGTTGAAGTCGGTAATCCATCTGACGAGAGTCGAGTTAATCGTGGTCTGCAGAAGCCTTGCGTCGGAGGCTACTATCTCCTGGCGGACCTCCTGGTGTGTCCTTGCCGCTGCGTAGGAGCCGACCTTGCCTACCTCTTGGGTGAGTGTTCCTCCCAGAACGGTCTTTGATATCTCTGCGTTCATGAAATCCAGCAGTTCGCGGAAGAAGCTCCCCTTCTCACTCATCTGTACGTTCTCTAACTCCACTTCAGTATCCTGAGGCACTGCGGCCACAGAGTCCTGCTGAAGATTGGTCAGGGCCGCAACCAGGCTGCGAACGTCGGCGTCTGTAAAGTGAGAGGGGTATCTGCCGATGACCGAGGGGATGCCGAACTTCTCGGCAAGGACCATCCAGAAGGATTGAGCATGCTTCTTGAAGTACCACGGCCAGTAAATGGACAAAAGCAGAGGTGTTGAGTAGGGTACGTCATCCTGGGGTTCGTGCCGGTGGCAGATGAATTTTCGAACCGGCAGCTCTCGCGCCTGACCTGTATCCTGTTCAACCAGTTTGAGCCTCCCGTCGGCTTCGAGCAGAAACCTTTCAGGTCTGCGTGTTCTTGCAGCATCGACCCTTATGCCGTCCTTATCGATGCGCCACATGATTTCGGCAACCGAATGTCCATAGGGAATAGCCTTCAAAAGATGAGCTAGGGTGTGCTCGAAGTTCGGGATTAGCGAAAGGGTTTCTTTCGTGAAATCGGCGACCTTGCGGGCGTGCGTAGAGTTTTCTGCGGTAACGACCTCCCACGCCCTTCCGGCTACCCCTGCCCGCCGCGATCGGAAGGCGCTCTGGATGTGCGGGTCGTGCATCATCTCGTTGAATACATCCCACAGGTCCCTTCCCTGATGGCGTTGAAGGAAACGGGGCGTGGAGCACGGCATGCTCTCAAGCACGTTGTTCAGCCAAAAAGATGCTCCTACGGATGCAGATAACTCTTTTTTGATAGGTTTTATTCCTTTCATCTCACCTCCAATGCGGTGGTTTTTCCTTTCATGGCGTTATACATCGGGCATGGAAAGTACGTAATCCTCGAGGCGCTTCGGGCTTACACTGTAGCGTTTGCCTATCCGTTCGGCCTTGAGTTTACGTCCACGAATCAAGCGCAAAACGGTGGACTGAGAACATGCAAGTATCCTTCCTACCTCGGCTACAGAGAGATTGACTTTCAGCCTATCACCCCTTTGAATCAGCCTTTCGACCTCATCGGCGGGGACGCGGAGATTACCCTTGAACTTTAAGGCCTTGATTCTTCCCTGGTAGATTGCCGAATAAAGGGAGTAGGGATGACAGTGCAGTAAGGCCGCAGCCTCGCGAATCCTAAATAGATGCATGTCAGTCTTCCCCTTTAACCCCGACAGATTCATTCTCAGAAGGGCTCTGGACTAAGGGCAGTTCCCTTAGTTTAACCGCCGCCTTTCCATGGGTTGTTAATGCATCTATCAGTACTGCATAGTTCTTCAGATGCAGCAACTCCTCTTCTATCTCGACCGCCCTCGCCTTCAGAACACTCAACTCGGCATAGGCGTCTGTGAAGCGGGCGAAACACAGCCCGTACCCGGCAACGAATGCGGCCCCGGATGCGGCAATCAACAGGAAGATAGTGGCCGCGATGGATGCAATCCGTGCAAGGGGGGATTGGGTCTTCCGCATATCTTACCCTTTTTTTT
>WJJO01000440.1 GCA_014729665.1 Caldifarciminota bacterium | reverse complement strand
GGTTAAAGCCGGGTGAGCTTTACTCGGTATCAAGGGTCGACCGTGCAGGAAAATTGCTTTATGAAACCTACCTTTTTAATCAAGTGAAGACCGTTTTTGATACGGTTCCGAAAGACTCCCTCGACCTGACCTTCGAGTTGGACCCTGCGAAGACGCGAATCGCAAGTTTCGGATTCGGACTCCAGACAGCGGGAGCCGACGAGAGGCATGAATATGGGGATTCATTGGGAATTATCCCTGACCGCCTTTCGTTATCGGTAGGTTGGGAACATCTCAATCTTTTCGGCAGGGGGGTTAGTTTTTCAACCGAAGTTATCTTCAATCCAACCTTTACCGGTGATTACGAATCAGAGTTGAATCTGCGCAATCGCTATCCAAACTTTCTGCCCTGGGGGCTTGCCCTGACTGTATCACCTTACTGGAAACACGGATTTTACAAAAATAACACGAGCAAAACCTATCACATACTTGGAGCCGAAGCAGGGCTTGAAAGAGTTTACTCAGACAAGCTTAAAACCGGTTTTTCCGTTCAGGTAAGGAAAATACTAACAGGAGAGCGTGAGGATCAAACCAACTTCACAAGAGCTTCGCTGGTTTATGACAGCCGTGACGATTTCTTCTCACCGACAACCGGGATTTATCTTTTTCCTTATGCCGACTGGGCAGGAAGACCATTAGGGGGCAGTAATAACTTCCTAAGGATGGCTGTAGACTTTCGTAATTATCTTGATCTGCCATTAAACGTAGTTCTGGCGTGGCGCGCACACGGTGGATGGCTTATTCCGCATTCAGGAGACGATTACGATGATATCTCTCTTTTCGAGAAGTTCACCGTCGGCGGAGCGGGAAGTCTGAGGGCGATATTAAACAGGAGCATGGGACCGGAAATCGACACAATTATCCATATTGACACCGATACCGCTAAGGATGGTTCGATAGACACCTTCTCTACTTACAACCACTATGGAACCCTGCTTTTCCTGTACAGCTTCGAGATTCGTACACCCTACATAAGCGATCTTCTGGGACTCGTCGCATTCTTCGATATCGGGCTTTGCGAAAGAACCCCGAATGAAATCGGTGAGAACTGGACATGGGGACCAGGATTAGGCGTCAGGATAAAAACCCCTATAGGTCCGGTAAGGCTCGATTATGCAAAGGATGCGCGTGAACCATTTGACTGGAATAATTGGCTCCTAGGTGGAAGGATAGACATTGGTTTTCTTCAAGCGTTTTAGACTGAAACAGGGTGACAGACATCCTGCATTGAAGCCACGACGCCGCTTAATAAGAAGGTTAGCGATAGGTATTATCTCCCTTGCAGGGATTGTAACCTTAGCATGGCTTCTCAGGATCCCCTTGAGGGACGATCTGGTCCAACACGTCTTGACTCTAGCGGAAAAGGAAGGATATTACGTGGGTTACGAGGAGATTTGGGGGGATATCTTCTCGGGCATTAACTTCTCAAGTATAGAGATCGTAGCAGATGACGACCACTGGTTAACGGCGGAGAAGCTAAACCTTTCTTACAGGCTTTTACCGTTATTATTCGAGAACCGTTTCGAGATACGCTCTGTGCGACTTATACGCCCGGAGATTCGCTGGCTCTTACCTGAGGAGAAGCCTGAAGACTCCGAGCCATTCGATCCCGATTTTTCCCTGGATCTGACAAATTTCCACATCCGTTCAGGCAGGATTGAACTTGCCGACACCTTAATCCTCGACGCGATTCAATTTAACGCTACACTTGAAATCAGGCCCCATCTCGTAACAGGCAGGGTGCGAAGGGCCGCCGCAACCATGGTCTTAAATCACAGGGATAGATTGAATCTGCGTTCTGCAAAAACCTCCTTTTCCTACTCACCCCCAGATTCCATAACACTCAGGGACCTTCTTGTGGTTACCTCCGGTTCACACCTGGAAGCGGACCTTGCCCTTAACGGGGCAAGGTGGAATGCGGTTCTCAAAGAGATAGACCTGGATCTTTCAGAACTTGATCCTGAGGGACTCTCGGGAAGACTTAACGCTCGCGGTTTCCTGCTTAGCGAGACGTCGGGCTATGCGGGTGAATTGGAAGCTGAACTCCTTGATGTCAAGATGGGCAGTTTCGAACTTGCCCAATCAAGGCTGTCGGTCGCAGGCGATGACGGTCTCTTCGATATCATTATCGATGCGAGTCATAAAGAACTTGGCAGTCTTGGGGTGTCGGGAATGCTCTCGATGGATACCTCCTCGTTGAACGCAAGATTAAGTTTTTTGAATGTAGATTTGTATCCGGCACCCGATTGGCCCATCTCCTTTACCGGAGAGTTAAATATCGGATACCGGTTCGCCGAAAAGGAAGGTATCGCCTTCGGGAAGCTCCGTAATATCAGTTTAAGCTCTATGAGCTGGGACCTTTGCTCATTCGATTTAAGCTTTGCTGAGGATTTGGTCGACCTTAAAAACCTGTCGCTGACCCGCAGCTTCTCGGAAATAAAAGCCCAATGCAGGATTCAATCCGGGGCAGTTAATGGAAAACTTGACGTTCAGGGTTTCCAGCTTGCGAGTCTGCGTTACCTAAATCCACTGG
>WJJO01000439.1 GCA_014729665.1 Caldifarciminota bacterium | reverse complement strand
TAGATGGCCTGGGCCGTTTTGGCTTTGACTCCTTGTTTATCGGCACCTTCAAAGAACTCTTCCTTCATCTTGTCCATAAGTTCGGGAATCTTCTTACCCATAGCGCGTCGAAGATGGTCGGCCTGCGCGTAAGAGAAACCGGCAATTGCCCGTGCAGTCTGCATTACCTGTTCCTGGTAGATGAACATCCCGTGAGTTGGCGAAAGCACCTTCTCAAGCTTAGGGTGCAGATAAGTAATCTCGGCTTCTTTATTCTTCCTACGGAAGAACTCCTCCAGATCGAGGTTTGCAAGGGGACCGGGACGATATATGGCGATTACGGCTACTATATCCTCGATTTCGGTAGGCTTAAGTTTTTTCAATATTTCCCTCATGCCTCTGCTTTCGAGCTGGAATACCCCTGCCGTATCGGCACGCTGCAGAAGATCGTAGGTTTTTGCATCGTCGAGTGGAATATTATCCGTATCGATTGATAGCCCCCTCCGGCTGATTAACTCCTCACTCATCTTTATGACCGAAAGGGTCCTGAGACCGAGTATATCCATCTTCAAAAGACCGATTGAGTCTATGACCTTCATGTCGAACTGGGTACTGATTCCGCCGTCGGCGGCCTTGTACAAGGGCACGAATTCGGTAAGGGGCTCGGGGGTTATAACCACACCCGATGCGTGAATCGAAGCGTGACGGGCTACCCCTTCCAGTTTCTGCGCAATGTTAAAAAGCCTGGTGTACTCGGGATTGCTTTCCACCATATTGGCAAGTTCCGGAATCTTTCTTGCTTCGTGAAGGTTTTGATTAAACGGTATCAACTTTGCCAATCTGTCCACCTCTCCGTACGGTATGTCCAGTGCGCGGCCGACGTCCCTTACAGCCGCTTTAGCCTTCATGGTATCGAAGGTTATTATCCTTGATACGTTTTCCTCGCCGTAGCGTTCGTGGATGTAGCGTATGACCTTGTCGCGGTCTTCGTCTGCGAAATCGATATCGATATCGGGCAGGTTAATTCTGTCCGGGTTGAGAAACCGCTCGAAGATCAAACCGTATCGTAGCGGGTCCAGAGAGGTAATGTCAAGCGAATAAAGAACCAGGCTACCCACCGCAGACCCTCTGCCGGGACCGACCGGTACATCGTGTCCCCTTGCGTAGTCGACGATGTCCTTGACTATCAGGAAGTAACCCGCGAACCCCATCTTCTCGATTATCGATAGTTCGTGATCGAGACGCCTGGCATACCTTTCATCATCGATATGTTTTTCGCGACATCCTTGTTGGGCGAGTTCGCGAAGGTAGGCCATGGAGGAGTCGAACTTCTCCGGGATGGGGTAGCGGGGGAGTTTGAAGTCGCGTGTATCAAGTTCCAGTCCGACCATGCAGCGTTCCGCTATCCTTACCGTATTCTCAAGTGCTTCGGGAAGTTCCTTGAACGCCTCCGCCATCTCGGCACCCGACTTGAAGTACATCTCGGCAGAGTCGAATCTCATCCTGTCTGCTTCGTCAACCTTCTTGCCGGTCTGTATGGCAAGAAGAACGTCGTGGGCCTCGGCATCATCCCGATTGAGGAAATGGCAGTCGTTGGTCGCTACCAGTCCCACACCTTCCTTGCTTGAGAGTTCGATGCTGCGTTTTATCATATCCTCGGTTTCAGGCATCCCGAGATTCTGAACCTCCATGTAGAAGTTTTCGGTGCCGAAGATATCCAGATATGAATGAAGGGCCTTCCCGGCCTCCTCCATATCCCCCTTGAGCAGCGCCTGTGATATTTCACCTTTCCAGCAGCCCGAAAGACATATGATTCCTTCGGCGTATCCGGCTAAAATATCCTTGTCTATTCGCGGCTTGTAGTAGAAACCGTCGAGATATGCTTTAGATGAAAGCTTGATAAGGTTCTTATAACCGGTGTTGGAACAAGCAAGAAGGGTCAAATGATAGTTGCTTTCGGTAATCCCTGATACTTCCTTATTCGATATCTTGCCCGGAGCAAGGTAGGCCTCGATGCCTATTATCGGTTTGATACCTCGCTTCTGCATAGCCTTGTAGAATGGAACGACCCCGAACAGGTTGCCGTGATCGGTCATCGCTACAGCAGGCATCTTGAAACGATGCGCTTGCTCGGCCAACTCTTCCAGACGTATTGAGCCGTCCAGAAGACTGTACTGTGTGTGAACGTGAAGATGAATGAACCTGGGTTCCGGCATGGGTTGATATTAACCAGGCAGGGGAGACTGTCAAGAAAAAAGATTGGAAGATTTCAAGATTTGAAAAGAATGATTCCTTTCAGTCGTCATCCTTCGGTCTAAGATTCAAGATTGAAGCCTAAATCGGCTATTGAGTCAACGGTTAGCGATCAGCGGATAACATTCCCTAAGGTATTTACTGTATTGACACTTTCGGTTAATTCATTATATTTAACAAGTAAAGTAGTTCTTTGCAACTCATGTGGTTTTCTGGTGTTGATGGTTGGAGCGGAATTCAAACAAACGTGTAAATCAAGTTACATAGGAGGCAGAATGAAACTACTTAAGGTGAGTGTTTTGGCAGCAGTACTATCCTGTATCGTAGTAGGATCGGAGGTTAAACTGATTCCTCCCGTATCTACACAAATTAACGAAACCCCTAATCTTTTCCTTGCCGACGATCCCCTGGGTTTCGAGAGGATGGTGATTACAGACGACGAAGAGTGGCTTCATAATCGGATCAATCAG
>WJJO01000039.1 GCA_014729665.1 Caldifarciminota bacterium | reverse complement strand
GAACTGTACCGTTCCGGTGAAGACCGACTGGAGGTCGAGGCCGTTTTTACCACTCAGGGACTCCAACTGCCTTCCTGGGTATCTGCAGACGAAGACCTTCTGATTATCCAGCGCTCCGCCCAAAAGGGAAAACGCCCCCAAAACTTCGTCAATCAACGTCAAACCACCCAGCAGTCCTTATCCGAACTGGGTGACGGACTTGTAGACATTCACGGCCAGCACCAGCATCAATTACTCTTAAGGCCCTCTTCGCATGGACAATTCCTGGACGCCTATGGGGAACTACAAGCTCAAAGGGAAGCGTTTTCCAGTAAACTTAACGAATACCAGGGACTCCACTCACGAATCCGAAACTTAAAAGAAGACCTTGCCAGACGCGCCGAGCAAAAAGAATTCCTTGCTTTTCAGTTGGAAGAGATTGAAAAGATTGATCCCAAAAAGGGTGAAATTGAAGAACTGAAACACGTACGTAAGCTACTTGCCTCCGCAGAGCAACGCGCAGAACTCACCCAGAGTCTTATCAATCTTCTTTCAGAGCAGGACGAATCGGTACTCGAGAAATTATCTCAGGCAAACCGAATGCTTGAGACCTTTACCAAACTCGATCCTGAAACCCGTGAAAAGACTGAACCTTTAAGGCAGGCCGAGGTTTCTGTAGATGAGGTCTGGAGGGCTCTCGTCGACTACCGTGAGGCTATTGAATACTCGCCTCAAAGACTGGAAGAGATAAATCAGAGGCTGTTTGAGTACGAAAAACTTTGTCGTAAACATAATGTTGACGCAAAAGGGCTTATCGATTTAGCAAAGGAGCTTGAGGACAAGCTGGAATCCATAGAATTGGATGCGGGGAAGATTAAGGAACTCGAAGCCGAGGAGATAAGCCTGAGGACCGAGTTAATTGAAGATGCCGGAAACCTTTCACAAGCCCGTTCCGAAGTAAATGACAGATTCGAGGATTCGGTCCTTTCCTACCTTTCCGGATTGGCCATGCCTACCGCAAGGTTGGTGGTTGAGTTCATCAGGACGGAAGACCCTGAAGGTCTTTATCAAGAAGGCGATAAACGCTACAAGCTTACCGATAACGGTCTGGAAAGCATTCAATTCATGTTCTCAGCCAATCCCGGGGAAGAGCCAAAACCCCTTAACCGTATTGCCTCCGGCGGTGAGATCTCACGCATTATGCTCGCCTTAAAAACGGTTCTGGTGAAATCGGACAGGATTCCTGTCTTAGTTTTCGATGAAATAGACGTCGGTATCGGGGGAGCAACGGCTGAAACCATCGGCAAACGTTTGAAGGAACTTGCCGAAGTAAAACAGATCCTTTTGGTTACCCATCTGCCGCAAATTGCACGCTACGCCGATACTCATTTCAGGATAACAAAACAGATAAAAGGCAAGCGAACGGTAACCAGGATAAAGAAACTGGCACATAACGACCGCATTGAAGAACTAGCGCGGATGTTAGGGGGTGAAGAGATAACTGAAACCGTACGCGCCCACGCCGCAGAACTCCTCGAAGGTCCCAATGACCCGTAACGCACAAACCTCCTTACCCCATTCCCCTGAATCAGAAGATAAACCAAATAAGACAACCGAAACCGACGCTTGTCAAATCTCTCCGGTTGAACAAGAGAAGAATTGGCGTTTCCTGACCGTACCCAATCTTCTCTCCATCCTCAGGCTTCTTCTTCTGACGCCTACAGCCTGGGCAATCCTTCACAAGCCACCCTTGAACTGGCTTGCCTTCGGACTATTCGTTCTATCATCGGCGACAGACGCCCTTGACGGATGGATAGCGCGCAGGTTTAATCAGAAAAGCGAATGGGGCAAGATACTCGACCCGATAGCGGACAAACTTACCCTGAACGTACTCGCAATGATTATGGCCTTGCAGGAAAGGATTCCGCTCTTCCTTGCACTGGCTGTTCTTGGGCGTGATGTCATCATCCTGGCAGGCGGCCTGTTCCTGCTTGCCAAGAAAACCTTCGTTATACAATCGAACTGGGCCGGGAAGGTCACCGGCGTTGCATTCTTTGCAATGCTCTGCGCTGGGCTGTTAAACGTTCGCTGGCTTCTTGATAGTTTCCTGGTTCCTGTGGTCACCTGTCTGGTTCTAATTACCCTTGTAACCTATTCACATAGTTTCTTGATATCCTTAAAGGAACGAAAACAGAAAGTGAAATAATGAAGATACTTGCAGTAACCGACCTGCACGGCGGGTCAGTTGAAGACCTTCTGGGTTTTAATGGTATTGACTTGGTTTTAGTTCTCGGCGACATTACTACAGGGGGAAGTATTGAGGAAACCATGATCAGAATAAACCCGCTGAGAGAGGCATATCAAGCACTGTACGCCATCCCCGGCAACTGGGACAGAAAAGATTCATGTCAATGGCTAATCTCCGAAGGATTGAGCCTTGACTGCAGGAGCATCAGGATAGAGGGAATTATACTCTACGGAGTCGGTGGTTCGGTAACCACACCGTTTTCAACACCTAACGAGTTTGCCGAAGAGGAATTCGGCCAAAAGCTTGCAGGATGCCCTGAACCAGAAAAGGGTGAACGCTTAATTCTTCTATCGCACACCCCGCCGCGCGGTGCTGGTGATAAAACCGCTCTCGGTATGCACGTAGGTTCTGAAAACCTGAAACGTTTTATTAAAGAAATGGCGCCCGATTTAGTCTTATGCGGCCATATCCACGAAGGGAGAGACAAAACGATGATAGGTAAAACCATTATCGTTAATCCGGGTCCTGCACCCCGGCATTACGCAATCGTAAAGATCACAGACGGCATCACCGTTACTTTATATTAATTCTTACTTACTCCTGCATCGAACGTAGTATTCTATTGTCCGATTATACGTTCGTTCCTCTTCGGGCGTGAACAAGCAACCGGGAAGTTCTCCCATCTTACGGTGATAGTCGATGCATTCACAGCACTTGCCCTTGCGCGAGCATGGTTCGTAGGTGCATGGGCATTCAATCGTGTTATCGCAATCACTCATTTAGCTTAAACCGACTACTCGGCGTAGTATCGACGGGTCATCTCCTTGACCAGCTTCTGCTGAAGCATCCTTGCCTTACCAATATTCCCGTCCTTTGCGAGCGCTATTCCCGCGTAGTACTTGTCGCCAATCATTCGTACGATTACGATTCCGTTTGCACCGGCCAGCATGAGTTCTTCGACATCACCAAAGGCAGGACCAAGGTTTTCGGCAGCCTTCTGTCCCGAACGAAGCATGGAGGCAAACTCGGCATCCGCTGCTTTTGTATCAAATCCCTCTATAGTATTGTAAACTCCCATACTTATTCCATCCAGGCTAACCAGGCCGGCGGCGATGGCCCCGTCGGTCTCCTGAACTACGTATCGAAGGATATCCACGTCTTTCATATTCTCGAAAGCCATTTTGACCTCCTTGTCATATTTCCGCAGGGCCCTCAGGTATGCCCTGACTGTTTGTTCATCTTCCGGAGAAAAACGCCCCTTGACCCGTTCTTCCGTTATACTTCCTTTATCCTTCCACTTCGATCCCTTTGAAACCGATTCATCCATCCGGCGGCTGCCCTCCAGAAGCAGACTCGTAACCGGAGCATCGATTGTGCAGGATTCCGGTTCCATAACGGGTTCAACCTTAAACGTCCCCGACTCCCAGCCCAGGATTTCGTAGAATGCTTCCTCGCCCTTATTGCGAGATGTCTCGGCGTGAATAATCTCTCCCTTCCGAAAGTATATCCGGCCAATTTCTCCGCCCTTCCTTATCTCCAGAACAGCATCCTTGGCATCCAAAGCATATATTTGTATCAAATCTTCGCAGTTTAATTCAACCGGACCAATCAATCTCTTAGACTTATCATTTATAGCCTTTCTGACCACCTCAAGAAACCTTTCGGGAGTAAACGGCTTAACCAGAAAATTTAAGGCCCCGAGTTTCAAGGTTTCCTCCTGTGTTTCGTAGGAGGGAAAACCCGTAATAACCACCACCTTCTGATCGGGATATATCTCCTGAATCCTGCGAATCAATTCAACTCCATCCATATCAGGCATATTAATATCGGTAATAAGCAATCCGTACTCACCGGGTTTGAACCTCTTGATAGCGGCCTCTCCCCTGTTTTCGGTATCTACTAAATAACCGTGACTTGTAAGGATATCCGATACGGCATACGTAAACTGCTCTTCATCATCTACGAGGAGAATACGCTTTTTCGATTTCATCTCAAACGTCTTTGTTTCCATAAAACCCATTCATAAATCCGAACATCTTTCGTCTAGACTCCCACTGCTCTAGACACCTATTCCTTTTACTTATCGAAGAAACTATACGCCCTCTTGATTTTATTATGTAATCCAGTATAGCAGTATTTAACGCTTCGTCAAGAGATATAACCTCATCAAGATGCTTCATCATCCCAATCCATCTCTTTATCGTAATATCGCAAATACATCTCACGTACCAACTTCTTCTGCATGAGTCTTGCCATAGCAATATTGCCGTCTTTTTTAAGAGCCATCCCGGTATAGTAGTCGTTGCCGATCATCCGGACCAGTACTATACCGTTTTCAGCGCCGACCATAACCTCCTCGAGACCACCCAAATCGGGTCCAAGATTCCCCAACGCCTTGCGCGCCGCTCGAAGTATGGTAGCGAACTCGGCATCCGCGGCCTTTGAATCGAATCCGGGCATTGCATTATAAATCCCCATACTGAGTCCGTCCATGCTGATAAGCCCTGCCGCTACAGCCCCCTTAACCTCCGACACTACATGCTCTAGTAATTCCAGATCGCTTGCGTCCTTAAAGTCCACTAAACCTCCTTAAACGATAGAATAAGAATAGCTACAGTTGCTGATTTGTCAACTCAAATGCCCGGTAGTTGAATCTTGAACACTTGCACGTATACTACTCAAACTGATTCTGGAGGTTGGATGAACGTTCTAGTCTTTTTACTTCTATCAGGTGCAGTCGAGCTCTCCTCAGAACCCGTGTGGGAATCTTTAGAT
>WJJO01000438.1 GCA_014729665.1 Caldifarciminota bacterium | reverse complement strand
CTCAAGATCTTGCGTAGGGATATCCACGCCTGCGAACACGCACACCGCCGATTCACCTATTTCGGCATCCTGCAGACGCTGACGCAGTGTATTGTCGATGGCAGATTCTGGAAGAAGATCGAGCAGAGCAGACTCCATGTCGCCTGCAGACAGGACGACAGATGAGTGTAAGCGATCTCCGGATTCCAGCTCTACGCCCGAGGCTATGCCGTTATCGAGGTTGATGCCGGTCACCCGGCTGCCGGTTCTAATCTCGCCGCCTTTGTTTTGGATATAGGCGGACAACGAATCAGTTAACGCCTGCAGCCCGCCCCGGGGATAAAGGTAATCGTAGAATATTCGTGAATAGCCCAGGCCGAACAGCGCCGGAGTACCTCGAAAGAATATCTCGGTGAGAACCCGGATGAGGGCGGAATCGGTTATGTACCGGCACAGGAACTGGTTCAAAGGTACGTCCATGAGCTTCTGTACCTTTTTTGAGCGAAGTAAAGAACCCAGGTTCTTCATCGCCCAGCCCGGCATACGCTTCATCACCATTTTTCGATCCTCGAACAACGGATTTGGCATGGTGGTCAGGAGATCGATCCAGGCAGATATCTTTGCCGACTCGGCAAGCAATGCCTTCAATCCATCTTTTTGATCCGGAAACCGCTCACCCAGGGTCTGGTAGAATCGGTTCACATCCCCGGGATCCTTGAGGACGATGCAGGCATCGGGAAGAACCAGCCCGTAGGGACTGGGCAGGAGTTCAACACCCAGATCCAGGTCGGCTATCATGGGCCGGAGCATCCCGGCGTTCTCCACCGCCTTGAGCCCGGCGTCGAAACTGAATCCTTTGTAAGTGAATGTTCTGAAATACCCCCCGGGTTCCTCCGCTTGTTCACAAATCAAGACACTGAGACCTTCCCTTGTCAGGTACGCGCCGGCAACCAGTCCTGCCATGCCCGCGCCGATGATTACAACGTCGTATTGATGGTCGGTCCGGGAGTTAGAATTCATATCTGCTCCTCTCATTTATTCAGTATAAATTGTCTTGCTGATATTGTCAAATCTAAAATCTTAAACAAAGCACTCCTGTACAAGTCTGAAACGCAACCCCCGCAAAATAATAACTTGACATCAGGGTTATCTTCCCTTATATTGAACGGAATGGAAAAGAAGGAAATAGACTATCCAAGGAGGCAATTTGAATCAGGATAAAGGCGTTATATTTACCAGACGTGCCTCGGGGCTGGTACGGGAGCTCTCGTGGTTCGACGTGTTCATCTTCGTGGTGGCCGGTCCCGCGGCATCGGGTGTCATATTCTATTCTGTATCCACCGCCGCAGACTTCCCGGGGGCCAGTCTTCCCCTGGCATTTTTGATAGGATTATTGATATTCTTCCCCATCACCCTGCTGGTGGCCATGACCTCGGCAACCATGCCCCGCTCCGGCGGACTGTACATAGCGGTTTCCAGAGTTCTCGGCCCCACCACCGGATACATCAGCGCGTGGCTGCTTTTTATCGGTTACGGCATATCATCCGGAGTGCTGGGCTTCATAGTGGTGGGACTCATCGGTTCCAGCTTCTCTACTGCGGGACTGGCATCCGGGGTTGCATGGCTGAACACAATAGGCTCTGCAATGCAGACGCCGTTGTGGAAGACCATCGGGGGCGTTATCTGGGTGGCGCTGTTCTGGTGGATTGCCTACACAGGCATCCGCAGGGTCAAGAACATCATGCGCATCCTGTTCTTCGTACCCCTGGTAGGGACTCTCATCGCGGTGGTCTGGTTCTTTATATCCGGCGGCATCGGCGGTGTCGAGCAGGCGTTCAACTCCACCTGGGGTGCCGGAGCATTCTCAGCCATTCAGCAAAAAGCGGCAGCACTGGGCTGGCAGCCGGCAAAGTTCTCACTCGCCGAGACCATCAACGCCCTGATCGTGGTTATCTGGGCCTACACCTCCATCACCATAATCAACTACGCCGGGGGTGAGATAAAAACCCCCAAGAAGAGCATGATGCGGGGATTCATGATAGGAACCTTGTTCGTGGGCATCTTCTATGCCATAATCGTGTTCGCAACCTACTCCGCGTTCGGAGGATTCGTTGGTTCCTACGACTTCCTGTTCGACAATCACCCCGAGGTGCTCAAAGGCATCATGGGCGGAATGGTGGAGCCCTCGGTGCCGTTCTACTTCATGTCCATCGTGGGCAACGTGTGGATTGGTCTGGTGGTAGCCATCTCCATCGCGCTGTGGTTCGCCAACTCCATTTTGCCCGGGTTCCTGGCCAACTCGCGCCTGGCGTTCGCCATGTCCATGGACAAATCCTTCCCCAAGGCGCTATCAAAGGTCAACCGCAAAACCGGCTCCCCAACCAACGCGGTGCATCTTAATGCGGTGTTCTGCCTGGTCGGGGTGTTCATGATGACGTTGGACGTAAGCATCATACTGGCTGTACTTACACTCACGGTATTCTTCATCTTCTGGCCCTACGGGTTATCGGCGATGCTCCTGCCCTATCACAAACCGGAGATTTACAACCGGTCCCCGGTGCGCTGGGAGATTTTCGGAATTCCGGTGATAACCATCCTGGGCGGGTTCGTGTTTGCCGCCGGATGGTTTTTCATCTACCTTGCCCTAAAGGAATTCTCCATCCCGGTGATGCTGGTGTTCGTGGGCGTCATGCTGGTCGGCCTGGTAATATACCTTTACCAGCAGTGGCGGAACAAGAAGGACGGGGTAGACGTTTCGAAGATCTACTCCCAGATACCGCCGGAGTAGAATGCACATAGACCGACAGGTAAAAAGGATCGTAGAGTGTAGGGGTAATTAGCATAAACGCCGCTTCGCGTCATGAATTACCCCTACGGGATTATCGGTTCAATCACTGTAATTTAAAATCAAGGAGACATCTATCAAGAAAGCATTCTTCTCAGTTGACGTGCACGGCGCCAACTCGGTTTGGCGCAAGTGGCTGAAAGTACCTGAGTTGTACAACGTAGACGCGCTGCTCTTATGCGGCGACCTTACCGGAAAATCCCTGGTGCCTATAAT
>WJJO01000437.1 GCA_014729665.1 Caldifarciminota bacterium | reverse complement strand
TGTCTATCCCATGGACTACTACGCTTGTATCATCAATCCAGTTATCGCTACTGCGAATCCATAGATTGCAGGAGGTTGCTGTAGCACAAATAATCAACACGCCGTATAGCAATCTGGACAAGGTTGTCCTCTCAGGGTATCGAGAAAACTATCAGGCCTCGGCGTACTTTGCAGGCCCCTCGACAAACAGGTTGCCGCCGTGGATGTCGTTTGCCACTATGCACGGGAAGTCCTCGACCTCCAGAAGCCTTATCGCCTCGGCACCCAGTTCCGGATATGCAATCACCTCGGCTTTCTTTATCGAACGGGCTATGAGTGCGGCGGCACCTCCTGCCGCGGCGAAGTATACGGCACCGTGTTTATGCATGGCTTCCAGGACCTCGGGACCGCGCTGGCCCTTACCTATCATCCCGCGCATCCCGTGCTCAATCAGAAGCGGTGCGTATGGATCCATACGGTAGCTGGTCGTCGGACCTGCCGAACCTATTGGATAACCCGGCGGGGCCGGTGCCGGGCCCACGTAGTAGATGACAGAACCCTCCAGGTCAAACGGCAGTTCCTTGCCTTCATTAATTAAATCAACCAGCCTTTTATGCGCCGCGTCACGGGCCGTATAAATCTGACCTGAAATCATTACGCCATCGCCTGTCTTCAGACCGGCAACGGTCTCCTGAGTTAAGGGAGTGGTTATCTTCTTGCGTTCGGACATGAGCCTCCTTAAATTTACCGACTATATTCACAGTCTTACGGATGTCAACCATTTCTTACGTAAAACTCAAATTCAAGTTGTTAATCTAAGTAATCTATCGGGGTAAAATAAATGCTCCTTTGCTGCTTTGCAGCAAAGGAGCAAAGATCGCAATCCGCATAACCGGTTAAAACTCTGGTTTTAGCTGCCCGATCCGTAAGGCTTAAATGTTTAAGTCGAAGATGTTAGCCCCGGGATCCCCGCTAACGTGCGAAGCGGGTTTGCGAGGTGGTTTTAGAAAACAAATCCAGTGGAAAGCCCAAACTCGGGATAGAGAACTATGTCGTTGCGGTTTCGACCGAAGAAGACGTTCCAGTCGAGGTTTACCCCTGCAAGCCAGTTGAAGTGCGGCGAATTAACGATAGCTCCCATGAGCCCGAAGTTGAAGCGAAGCCCCATCTTGTGTTCGTCGACGTACTGAATAATCAGATAGGGATCATTGATCCAATCGAGGGCGGAAAACAAATCCTTTCTGAGCATCTCTGTAAGGTCCTCGGCGTAGGTATCCACCAGGTTCTGGGTCAGGGCGGGGATGAAGTAGTTGTAGGTCAACTGTACTCCAAGGGGTATATGCAGGCGTCCGTTGCCTAATACGAGCGTTTTCTGAACCCCTCCCGCCCCCTGGACATGAACGTAGGGAATTACCGTATCTATATCCATAGTGTCTACGCCATGTATATGATCGTAGGGTATATTCTCCACATGTGCATCAACGTAGTAGTTTTTATAGTGTATTCCCAGATCAAGTGTATAACCTATTGAGCGTTCATCTTCCAGGGAAAACCCGAACCTGCCGAATCCGGGCGGTAGGATAGCCGGTCTGGAGGCAATAACCAGACAGTGGGAGTTGGGGTTCTCGTAGGTTCCGGTCTCGGCATTCCAACCGTATAGCCCCGCACTCCACCCTCCCTTTATTCCAAAATGCCACGGTGCCGAGATTACGACCAGCGTCAATAGAAAGCTGTTCATATTCCACTCCCATTTGAATTTGATTCATTATAGCAAAACTTAAAACCTTTGCAAGAGAGCAAATCCCGGGTATTAATTTTGACAGGTCGAACTTTGCTGCTATACTTGGAATATAAATATGCAAAGTACCTTGAATATACTCAGGACGAAAGCCCTCTCCTTGATTTACATCGGTACGGTCGTAACTGTGTTAATGGTTCTGAACTTAATTCTCAATTCCTTAATATTAATTCGCATAGTCACGCTTGTATTTCTTATTGGTTCTTTAGGATTGGTTGTTGGGGGCGTCATACTGAGTACACAGGCTTCAAATTTCAGCAGAGCTAAGGGTAATGGAAACTCATCAAAAATGTTGTATGGCACCACAAAACTGAACCCACTGCTTAAATCCTTAAATGTTTTTCAAGCCGTGTTCCTGATCGTTATCGCGACATTTTTCATCCTGGGTGGCTACATTACCGGTGGGGAAATCTTGATTTGTGCGATATAAAACTGAACCATATCCCTAAAGCAACTTTCATGTGCCTTAAACCGTCAATCTATGTAATGACCTAGGGTCTCGAAAACAAAAAAGAGGTGATGTAGTGTTCGAGAGAAAACCGAAATCGACAGTGATATATATATCCAGCGCACTATTACTATGTTTTTCAATGCTTGAAGCCGCAGAAACCGGCATTATTGCAGGATTCTGCGCCGAGGCATCCTCCGGTGAGTTTTTGAGTTACGTCAACGTGTACCTCGAAGGCGGTCACGGAGGAGCGGCCTCCAACAAGCAGGGCTACTACGTAATATCCGGCATATCACCCGGTACATATACCCTTGTTGCCTCGATGATAGGCTACGGCGAGAAGAGGGTTGAGGTTAACGTCAAGGCCGGCCAGAAGGTGCGTAAGGACTTTTCATTCAGCCAGCAGAGCGTAGGTGTCGAGGGTGTGGAGGTTACCGCCGAGCGTTACCGGTTCGAGCACGAGGTGGACGTTGGAGTCCAGCGTATGGATTTCAACCAGATGCAAAAACTCCCCGGTCTGATCGAACAGGACCTTTTCCGTTCCCTGCAGATGCTTCCTGCTGTTGTATCCGTATCCGACTTCTCATCGGCCCTCTATATCAGGGGCGGCACCGCAGACCAGAACCTGGTATTACTCGACGGTGTTACCGTATACAATCCCTACCACCTGCTCGGATTCTACTCTACCTTCATACTCGGTTCTCTGCGGGAAGCCGAACTTTTCACCGGGGGTTTCCCGGCTAAGTACGGCGGCGCAATCTCGTCGGTACTGGACGTCAACATGAAGGCTGGTAACAGCGAACGGGTAACCGCCGCAGCCGAGATAGGTCTCCTGACCTCCCAGCTAGTTGCGGAAGGCCCGCTGCCGTGGGTGAAAGGCTCGTGGATGGTTGCAGGCAGGCGAACATACATAGATG
>WJJO01000436.1 GCA_014729665.1 Caldifarciminota bacterium | reverse complement strand
TTCATACGGGAGCGCAGTGCAGGGATAGCCGCGCTATCGCCGATGGCCCCAAGGGCGAAGGCCACCTGCTCCCGCACCGGAGGTTCGGGATCGGACATGAGTCCTATCAGGGGTTCGACCGCCTTCCTGCTGCCCAGCACACCCAGCGTCCTTGCCGCCTGCATCACGCAGATATCCTCATCGTCTCCGAGTGCGGCTATAAGTGCGTCTTCGGCCTCGGCTGTTCTCAACCGCGCAAAGGCTTCGAATACCGCGTGCCTGACCTCGGGTTTGGAATCGGAGGCCGCCGCAAGTAAGGGTCTTATCGCCCGGTCGTCGCCGAGCCTGCCCAGAGACCACGCCGCCCTGGACCTGACCTGCCACTTGTAGTCGTCAAGCAAATCGATTAATGTGGGTACCGCCGACGTATCGCCTATTCTTCCCAGGGCCTCCACCAGGATATATCTGTTCGAAAGGCTCCGGTCACCCGCCGCGTCCATGAGGGCGTCCAGAGCCCTGGGATCGGCTATACGGGCGAGAGCTATCAGGGTAACCGAACGCTCCGAGCCTTCCAGCGACGGCAGACGCTCCAGAAGAACCTGCACGGCCTCCTCGGCATCCAGCTTGCCCAGGGCTTCCACCACATGTTCGCGGATGCGGCTGTCCGGGTCGTCGATAACCTTCATCAGCCAGGGCACGGCGCGTTCGTCGCCAAGTTCACCCAATGCCCAGGCAGCATGGGAACGCACAGGGGTATACGTACCCGAAAGCGCATCTATCAACGGCTCCACCGCCGAGGTATCGCCCAGAAGCCCCAGCGCCCACGCAGCCTCGTACGCGGCGTTGACCGAGGGACCCTCGAGGGCATCGATGAGCGCCGGTACGCCCGTATCGTCCCCCAGATACCCCAGGGCCTCGGCGGCAAACATCTTGGTCTGTTCGGAGGGACAGTCCAGGGCTTTGCTGAGCCGGGTCACGGTTCCCGACGGATCGGTTCGGTACAAGGAATCCAGGTAATCGTGACGATCCTCTATGGAACGCATCGCCCAGGTGTCGAAGTCGGCGCACTCCGGCACTGAAATCAAAAGTAACAGAAGTAAATGCATAAAGCCTCCAGATTCAATTATTCCGGTTTCATTATAATCCTTCATCCATTCCGGTCAATACCTCGACGTTCCTCTCAAATATTCCTCTTCCCCAAAAACCGGAAAAGATTAACCCTCACACCCGTCAAGGGGGGGTGAATCCGCACCTCACGTGTCTACTCCGTAGGCATGCTTAGACCCCGGATATCGACTTAGAATGCCGTCAGCCGGTAGCTGTAGGTCGTCAGCTGTTAGCCGTGAACGGTCAGCGGAGAGCGGTTACCGGGCAACTTAGCGCCCTGCTTGTGCGTCCAATACAGGTTAAAGGGTCAATTGCGGGTTGACCGATTCGGTAAAATCAGTAGAATACATATTCGCACTAACTTTTTTGCATCAGGTCAAATGCATAAAGTTCAATAGGAGGTCGAAAACTATGAAACATATCTCCGCAAAGTGGGTTGGGGTAGCGGTTGGGGCGGCGGCCATAGCCGCGTTCGTGCTGGGTGTGTTGTTGAAGGACGTATTTGCAGGTATGTTCACCACGGCAGAAGCAGACACAACGGACGTGCAGGTTGAAAGCCTGCCGGTAAATCCACAAATGGGGGAAAGTCCGTTCGTTGCGGTTGCCGACGCCGTGCTGCCGGCCGTTGTCAATATAAGTACATCAAGGAAGATCGAGGTTCGCGCCACGCCGTTCGACGATCCGTTTTTCCGCCACTTCTTTGGCGACATGTTCCCGGATTCACCCCGAGAACAAACCCGCCACAGCCTTGGTTCCGGCGTAATCTTTCGCTCGGACGGCTACATACTTACTAACGATCATGTGGTAGAAGGCGCAGACGATATTAGAATCACACTCTACGGGGGGCAGCAGTTCGAGGGCAAGGACGTGAAACTCATAGGCCGCGATCCCCAGACCGATCTTGCCGTACTCAAGATACAGGCAAAAGACCCCTTGCCTACGGCCAAACTGGGCGACTCCGATTCCATTCGCGTAGGCGACTGGGCGATAGCGATTGGGAATCCTTTCGGTCTCGAGGGTTCGGTTACCGTGGGAGTTATCTCGGCTAAGGGCAGGTCTAATCTCCCCTTAGCTTCCCAACAGCGCTACCAGAACTTCATACAGACCGATGCGGCAATCAACCCGGGCAACTCCGGTGGGCCTTTGTGCAACATCAAAGGCGAGGTGATCGGTCTTAACTCCGCAATCACGGGCAGCCCTTCGGGAACCAACATCGGCATCGGATTCGCGGTTCCCGTAAACATGGCGAAGGACGTAGCCGACCAATTGATAAAGAAGGGTAAGGTGGAGCGCGGGTATCTCGGCGTGTATACCCAGGAGATTACGGAGGACATGAGAAGCACGATGGGGCTCAAGGTAGAAGGCGGGGTTTTGATAGCCGACGTACTTGACGATACCCCTGCCGACAATGCCGGTCTTCGCTCAGGGGACGTGGTGCTTAAGATCAACGATGCGAAGGTAAAGGATATGGAAAATTTCAGGGAACGGATAGCGTCCTTTTCCCCGGGAAGTACGGTGGAACTAGGTGTATGGCGTGCAGGCGACCGCAAGTCGATTAAGGTAAGGCTTGATGAGTACCCGGAGGAACCGTTCGTGGCCTCGGGTCAGGCTCCCTCAAGGGAATCGGAGGAACCGTTCGGTGTTAATATTCGTACACTTACAACATCTGAACGACACAGTCTGCGTTTGTCTGCCGGTGTATTGGTCGAAGACGTCAGGTCGAATTCGACCGCGGCTCGTGCGGGCATCAAACCCGGAGACGTCATCCTAAAGCTCAACGATCGGATGGTTACCGACGCCGCTACCTTCTTCTTCATAGTAGACCAGATTGAGGCTTCGGACCTCGACGTGGTTCTCATTCAGATATACAGGGAAGGTCGACGGTTCTTCGTGACATTGAAGGTTGAATAGGAGGGTAGTAATGGTTCCTGTGGAGGGAAAGATACGTCCGGAAATGCAATGTTCCAGGCAAGATTCAGGGAGTGGAGCTTACATCTTCGATAAAACGATAAGGGGGTTTGTACATGCTTAGATGGGTTTCGGATAAGTCCCTTTCCCGGTATTTCAAAGAGATAATGCGATACCCCTTGCTTTCGAGGACAGAAGAACAGGAGATAGCTCACAGGGCCAAGCTGGGTGACGTTATCTGTAAGATTAACGGTAAAGGGTGTTCGTCTTTAAGGACGGTACGCGGTCAGGTCAGACGCGCAGGAGCAGGGGCAAAGATTCCATTAGTCATCCGGCGAGGAGATGAGGAGATAGAAAAGAAGATTGAGATACCGGTACTCAGTCCCCAGAAGGGCGAGGAGTCCGATTCTGGAATCCTGGGGATGAGGCTTAAGCCGGTATCGGAACTAGACAGGCATGAAATTGATATCCTGGGAATCAAGAAGGGTATCCTGGTCGAGGAGATAATCCCGGATTCCCCTGCAGACAGGGCGGACATCCTCGATTACAACCGCAAGGCGCGAGACAAGTTGATTCTCCATAACCTGCGCTGGGTCGTAAGCATCGCCAAGCAGTATCAGAGGAGGGGTTTGCCCTTAGCTGAATTGATCAATGAGGGCAATCTCGGGCTTATACAGGCCGTATCCAAGTTCGACGTAAACCGCAAAACCAGACTAACCACCTACTCCAACTGGTGGATACGTTACTACATAGTATCGGCCCTTGCCTCAAGACATCTAATAAAGATGCCGATAAAGCTCAGGACGCTGGCCAAAAGGGTGCGCGACACCTACGGGATTCTATCCCAGCGTCTGGAACGCGCTCCATCCATAGACGAGTTGGCTACCGAACTCGACGTTGAACCCGAAGAGGTTTCCTGTGCGTTCGACTGCGGGGTCGCTGAACTTTCGATAGACGCGATGCCCTTCGAGGATTCAAAGGTAACCTTTGGAGAGGTGCTAAAGGATACCTCGGCATCTTCGCCTGCGGAGATAAGCGCAAAGGAGCAGATTGAACGTAACGTTCGCTCTTCCTTGAATGAGGTTCTGGCCGACCGCGAGCTTTACGTGGTATCAAGGCATTTCGGTGTTCCCCTACCTGCCGACAGGAAATTCCCTATCCGCAAGATAACTGAAATATTCGGCAGGACAGAGGAGGAGATATCCAAGATCCTATACAGAGCCTGCCGCAGGGTTCTGTCACGCATGTGCCATAACCTTGGCGAGAATGAATTGAAGCGTTTTGCCAGGTTTTCAAAGGCCGATGCAAGGATAAACTGCGACATCATCAAAAACAGGCTGCCCGATCCCCGCAAGGAGCTACTTAAGGTTACTCGTAAGCTTGTCAAAAACGTTTCCTCCGCCCTTAATGAAGAGTTGGAAGAGATCGAAATTGAGGATCGTGAGGTTTTCCGTCTTTACTGGGGGCTGAATCCCACATACGGGGAGTTGAATCTGCGCGAGCTGGGTGATCTTCTGGGCGTTTCAAGGGAAGCGGCGCGTCAGATTAAGCAAAGAGCCATCCGCAAGCTCAAGAAACATCTTCGTCCCCAGGCGTTCGACAACTTCTTCAGGGAAGCGGTTTAATCTGTAGATTAATATCTGGTAACTACTAAAAAATCTAAATAGAAATCAGTAAAGATTCGGTTATCTCGGAAGGTTTTACATAGTAAAAAAACCACAGATTTAGGGAATTTCGACATCAATGAATCACGCAAGACCAATTTTCAATAGGGATTAAACATTTACATTTGTGCCCTTTGCGTGCTTTGTGGTGTTAAAAGCCGTTGAATCGTTACCTTACGTCCGACAGCTTACTCAGAAATGAGAGGGAAAAAGGGGTGGAATCAAGGTTCGGGCATCTGTGGAAAAACCGAAAACTCACCCTGACCGGGTGTGGTGTCCAGAAGGTGGGCGAACGCCTCCTCTATCTCACGGGCCGCGACCTTGATGTGCAGGAAAACGACCCCGAGTTTGGCATGCTCGTTGGTAACAACTATAAGTACGTTATCCTGACCGGTATTTGTTATTATAGTAAATCCGTTGTCGCCCTTGACGTATACCTGACGGAGGGTTCCTTGTCTGAATTCCTCAACGGTTCTTTCCCCAAGACCCAGTAGTGTAGCTGAGATCGCGGCAACGTCGTCGTCGTTGACGTCCGGGGGAAGCGCCGAAGCGAGCATCAAGCCATCCATGCTGATGACAGCCGATGCCTCTATCTCTGTTGCTGCATCGTTTAATCTAAAGAGGAGATTTTTTAGCTTCTCTTCCAATCCAGGCATGTTTTTCCTTTCAAAGTACGGTAGTATATAGCGGCATTAGTATCTGTCAAGTAGACGAAATCTGCAACTGAATAAACAAATAACCAATCATCATCGTGACAAAAAGGAGTGCGGTGAAGGAAAACTATCGGTCAAGCAGGCAACGCCACCAAGAATATCTGCAGGATACAATTATGCCCCCGAGAGTCATCTCATCTGCAATTCAATCTCAAGGGATGACGAACAGACCGTTAAGGTTACGATGCAGGATATTGTTATCAGTCAAAAGTTACCCAACGCAGCCCTTGTATAGGCTGAAAGGCTAACTGCAAGGTTACTTTGTTCATCTCTATATATATTATTTCTATCTTCCCGAAACGATCGTCAGCCGAGTAGCCGTTATTAGTGTAATCGATCCACAAGGCGTATGTATTTCCATAGCCCTTGACATCCTTGACCGAGGTGTAATTCGACTGCGTGGCCGGTGGGACGCTGTCGCGTCCGTAGAAGCCGCCGTGTATCAATTCATCGGAGATCAAGCCGTTTCTGTTGTTCAGTGGAGGCTCGTGATTTTGAGACGATGCCAGGTCAGCGCCTGAAGCGATGTAGAAATCGATATCCTGCCAATCGTCTTGCTGAGAGATGGAATAATATCCTATAGATGTCCCGTCGAATCCGAATCCGTTCGGAAGCGTTGTATCGGATTCATCGATGTTCCACAGTTCAAACTCGCCCGAGTAAACGGACCCAAGTGAAACGGAGGCGGATCGGCTTAAGTCTCCCCCGTAAAGTGCCGTTACTTCCATCCTGCCGGTTGGGGTGTATAGAAGGTATTCGGTTATCCCCACTGTATCGTTGACATCCTCATTTAAACCGCGGCAGTAGACCACATAAGCATCGGGGTTGAGAGTAGAAAGAGGTTTATCCCACGAGAGTTTTATGCCACCGCCCGGATTGCCGTCCTTGTCGGATATTATCTCGTAGCTTATGTTCCTGACCGGTTGGATTACCTGACTTCCTTCGGGGTAAACCAAATACTGTCTATCACCGGGACCAACCGTATCGTTATGAACATTGCGAATGTGCACCCAGAAGGAATCGATCTCATCCAGCCATCTCCCGTCAGGCAATTCACGGCATTTCACCGTTACGGTATCGTCGTCCTTTCCTATTCGAGTTCTCACCTTGGCTTCAGACAAACAGGAATCGGTACCGGTTAATCCAACAGCAGAGGAGTCTGTTGAGATGTAGACGTTGTAACCCTGGAAACCTTCTTGATCTTTGCAAACGTTATCCCAGGCAAGACAAAGGTACTCGTTCCTGAAATAAGGTTCCTGTGTAAGCTCGGGCGGCGTGAGGGAATCCGATGAAGAGCCGCATCCGGTAATAAATAGTATCACCAGGAAGTAAGTCCACGGAACGAATCTCCTTTCAATCATAGTATTCTCCTTTATCAAGAGAGGTGGATGAGGTATCCAAAAGGGCATCAAGTTCATAGTAAACTGCGTTATCGAGGGACTGGGCTATCTCATCACCCCAGGCCAACCAGAAATCAAGGTTGTCGGGTCTTATCAGTACCTTCATAACCGACCACGGGGTCATGACCGAATCCTCCAGCGCCCAGGCCCGCTCGGTGGTTACCTCGGGATCGTTTGTTAGTTCCGCAAGAAGTTCGCTGTAACGAGAGCAGTTCGACGGTGCATAGAGGCTTCGGAAGTGATTGGTTGCAATAAGGTGGTGGGGAGCAATATCGGGTTCATCGTCCGAGTATCGTAATGTGCGGCCGGTGCTGTTGGTTTCAATGACGAAAGCCGGTTTATCTTGCTTTTGCAAATAAGGTTGAGCACAGTGAATTATGTGTGCTCCTTTATGCCGATGAGCTGAAATTTCTGTATAAATATCGTCTGCCGTGTGAGAACCGTCGGAGTTACAATCACTTTCCAGTCCCCGTCGGATAGACCATAAAACAGGCCAGAATTTCTCCGCTTCCTCAGCCGTCTCGTGATGACGCTGTTCAAGGTTGTAGGATGCACATACACCGTCCTGGGATACCCCGGTAAGGCAACCTATGAAGAAGGGGTAACCGAAAGATACCCACCCGATTTCTCCTTCAGGATTATAAACAACGATCACGCTGTTTTCAATAAGTGCGTCATCCGGATCCCAATCCAGTATCCGGCAGTAGATAACGCCTCCCGCTGCGTCTGGATCGGATTCTGTAGCGCCGCCCCATGCCGAAATTGATGAACACATCTGAGATGAATAAAACTCGAAGGCAAGATCGGGTATAAACTGTACTGCGTAAAGGTCTATAATATCGAGGCTTCGCCCCAGCACGGTGCTTACTGTGGACCAACCCGAATCTTCGCTGACCTGACGCCAACCGTCGTACAGACCCTGGAGTTCCTCGCCGTACGGAGTCAGGTTAGGATCGATGCAGTTTTCAATGACATGAGGACGTGTTTTGATCTCATAGTCTTCACTGTAACAAATATCATCCAGGAAGTATTCATCGAAAAGCTCGAGGAAATCATTCCCAAGAAGATAACCCTGGGCATAGCCCATATCGTAATGCGAACCCCAAACGGTAAGTATTGTCTGTCCAGACCTTGTTTCTAACCTTCCTTTAACTTCCGAAGGTTTCTCCCGGTGACAGAATATACACCCGAAACCTGTAACGAAAACTAAAACCATACCCTTAACAATATGTCCGGGGAAGGTATTCATCTGTCCTCCTTTGGCTATCGGTTGTACTTTCCTTAAGGGAGTATATCCCTTCCTTTTTAACTGTCAAGTTTTAATCGTTCTTGACTATCAATATATTTACAGGATGAAAACTGCCTTACTAGGGCCTGCACTACAATCCAATGATTTTTACCCGTCTTCCCTGGGAAGTTCCAGCCAGTCAGACCATACGTCGAGTGACTGCCTGGGTCTTCCTTTACCGTCGTAAAGACCCGTGTCCCGCCACATCTTCCCCCAGGGCTCGAAACCTGCGCGTTTTAGATCCTTCCAGGCCTGGTCGTAGTCGCGTACGCAAAACCATACAACAAACTCTGCTTCAAGTTCGTTCATCCGTTCGCACATGAGATGCACGTATTCAGCCTGCCAGCTTTCTTTCGCATTTACATTGACCCCATACGACAGGATTCTCAAGTCCTCGGCCGGGTAGCCGTTCTCGGCCACCGCAAAGGGTTTTTCAGGCGCAAGGTCTGCCATCTGTGTAAACCAGTAGGCCGGAATCAGCGAAGGGTCGGCATCTCCGTCTCCGGGACCGAATCCCCAGTAGGGGTAGGTACTTACGGCTACGTAATCGGAGTAGGCAAGCAGCTCCTCGTTCACCGTATCGAACGTTTCCTCATCTGCTTCCGTAACTACTATCTGAAAGGTGAGGAAAAGCGGCAAATCCGGATACTCGGCCTTCAGCGCGGCATAGACCGTATCTGTAAGAACCTTGAATGCCTGATACGTCTCGTCCTCGGTGTCGGTCCAGTTGTTAACCTCTATCCCGTAAGCAACGTAGTCTGGGCGGAACTTATCTATCATGTGTCTGCAGTAGTTCAGGTAGGCGGTTATCGCTTCGGGTGAATCCATATTTCTTGATGCCCACTCGCCTGTTCTTTCAACGTTGCTTCCTTCGTCGTTCCAGAATCCTGCCATCTCGGTACGGTTCATTGCCAAAGGGGTCAGGGCCAGGTAAACCGCCTTGTCTGTCGGGGTGTTGGCCAGCCTTTTTTCGATCTCAGCCTGTACCGAAACCGGATAGGGCTTTTCCTCGTAGGCCTGTGGCCAGGGGACGCCATCATCCATGTGATGACAAATTATATCGCCGTGTTCTGAAATCTTTGAATAGGTGTAGTCTGAAGCATCTTCGGTAAAGTCGTGGGGCCATGGGGTGAAACCCATATAAAATGATCTTGACTGGGGTAATTCGTACTCAAAAACCTCCTCGCAGGCGGTCGTAAGGAGTACCACCGCAACTCCAATCAGCATCTGTCTTATCCCCATCTTCTCTCCTTTCACAACAATTGTCAGATCGTCAGCTCTCCCCTCAGCACGGTCACCGCCTGACCGCCGAGTATAACCCTGTCGCCCGTTACTTTAACCCTCACTACACCGCCCCTTTGAGACGCCTGGTAACCGACCAAATCCTTCTTGCCGAGCCCCGCGGCCCAGTACGGACCCAGGCAGCAGTGTGCAGCGCCCGTTACCGGGTCCTCGTCTATTCCTGCACCCGGGGCAAAGAAACGAGAGACGAAGTCGTACTCAAGACCTTCACACGGTGCCGTAACTATCACCCCTAACCCCGGCAGAGTGCCAAGAAGTTCGATATCCGGTTTCATCTGCCTGATAGTTTTCTCGTCTTTATACCCGGCAAGGATGGCAAACTCGTTCTTCCCCAGATACGATGGTGTCGTTCCCAGGGCATTGGTAAGCGTGGCAGAGACGTAGGCCGACTCCTCCAAGGGAGCCTCGGGCTGGGCAGGGAAGTCGAGTTCAATCCAGGTGCGTTTGCGTCTGGCTTCAAGAAGACCGGACGCCGTGTAGAATCTTGCCTCTTCACCCGGTGCAAGATAGCCCTGCTCCCACAGTACGTGAGCGGATGCAAGGGTCGCGTGACCGCACAAGTCAACCTCTACCTTCGGTGTAAACCAGCGCAGGCTGAAGCCCGTTCCCTTCTTGAAAAGGAACGCGGTCTCAGACAGGTTCATCTCGGCCGCAACGCCCTGCATCCACCCCGCACTCACCTCGTCTGCAAGTATACATACCGCTGCCGGGTTGCCCTTGAACACCTCGGCTGTAAACGAATCAACCTGATATATCGGTATTCCCACTGCTCCTCCTGGGTTTTTTCCCCTTTACTCTATTAGAATCAGCCCGTAGTAGTTGGGCTTGTCTTCCATGGTTTTCAATACCTCGATAGGGAACCCGTGTGCGCGTACCGTAGAGTAGACGTCTATCCCGCATGCCTCCATGGAGGGTCTTGCCTTGTCAGGATATCTGCACCCTGAAGCATCGTCCGGACAATCCTCGCAAAGGAAGCAGGGCCCGGCACCCATGCCGAACGACTTCTCGAATCCGTCGAGTAACATGGACTTCTCTAACTTCTCAACTATCCTGTTGATGGGAGTTTTTTCTGTCCCGTGAATCAAAAGGGCGACCTTGTAGGAGTCTATCATCTTCCGGGTCTGGAAAGGTGTCGGGGTATTGGGCGGACACATGAGATTTTTGCCATACCCCGGACATCCGAACCGGCACTTTTCACGCACCCACTGGGCAACCACCACGGTCTCGGCAGGTACTATCACAGCATCGACCGCCCGCATGCGCAGTGCCCTTTTTGCGTATTTTTCGTAGCGGTTATTAGTCACAGGTTAGATGATATTGAGAGATAGATGAGAGTCAACTGGATTAAAAGTCTATACTAAGAAGTCTCGACGTTCAATCGCTTCCCCAGCCAATCCCTCAGGGATTTCCCGATTTCGATATCTGTCACCTTCCCAGGGTGAATCGACCGTCCCTCGTAGGTGAAGGTAGTCAGTTCGTCGAGTGCCTTCACTCGTCTTTCCTCCGGCACCTTGTCGTGAAGGTTATAAGGGTAGCTGTAGTCTGGGGGCAGGATTCGTATCCTTTCCGCCTCAAGCGACGTCACCAGCAGCGTGCTTAAAAGTGCCTGGAACAGGAATATCTTGTGCACATCGTCGGAGCAGTGCTCGGTTTGAAATCTCTTGTCCGTTACCAGCGACTGGAACAACTCTGCCCATCTTGCCATCAGTCCCTTATCCGGATTTACCGAAAACGCATGGGTGTTGAAGTAGGAACGGATAAGCTCACCGTCCACGAAGGAGGTAACCGTCAAGGATACATCCCGGACGCCGACTGTATTGAAAACCCCCTGCCAGTAGCCATTCGGCGGTTTGTCGGCAGGACTGCCCACGTTACGTATATGCACCGGTCTGAGGGCGGCATCCGCATCCTGCCCCAGGTCTAACATCAGAGGGGGCCCTATCGCCAGACACGAGGTATCTATCCAGATTAAAGACTGATATTTATCCTTTGCCCTTTCCTCTGCCAGGGCGCATGCAGATGCCGTATCGGCGAAGATATATTTCGAGATGCCTTCTGGTATCCCTAAAGGTATAACCTCGACGCCTGGTTTCCCGAACCTCGATTTTTCCAGCCTTTCCGGTGCCTGCGTGTAGACCCAAAACGGACGGTTACTCATCCGGCCGGCAAATGCCCTTATACTTTCTGCAAGGAGCCTGACCTCGGCCTCGGCCTTAACGCCGCGGACAACGGTCACGAACACAGCCTCGGAAATCCCGGAATCTTTCATATTTACCTCCGCGTGAATATATCCGTGGACGCCGGATAGTCAAGGTTTGAAAGTATTGACTTTTTGCACGTTCTGGCTAGAGAGTCTTGTTAAAATGCAATATAGAATTACCTTGACAAGTGTTTCCATATAAATAAGATTCAATAGTGAGTAACCGTGTAATTTTAGGTAGACTAGGGGTAGAGTATCTTAGCAGTAAAATCAAAAAAAACCTAGGAGTATGTTGGGAAAAAAGAACCACAAATTGTGTCATTGCTAAAATTGCTTATTCTTATTTCATGAAACGATCTGGTCTTTCACTGTCACTTATTGGAAAAATCATGAAAAAAGATCATTCTACAATAAAACACTATCTCAATCGAGTTGAGAATTTTATTAATTCACCTGCGTTTATAAATGAACTAGAAGTCATTGAATCATTAATTGGTGAAGATTTGAAAAATCCTATCAATCTCCAGGAAAGAGTAAAGCAGGCTGAGAGAGTTTTAAATAACGCAGGTATAAAGAAAAAAACCCTTATTGGGAATAAGAATCAACTGATTATTGAACGTGGTTATAGATGTGAACTTTGCGGATTTTATCGTGTAGTTCAAATGCACCATATAGATGGTAATCGCCAAAACCGACATCGAAACAATCTCATCCTTCTTTGTCCTAATTGTCATGCTATGGTTCACAAAGGTTTTTTAAGTATTGAAAACCTTCGGGAGAGGGATTATCCGTATAATGATTTTTGCGAAAAGTCAAGCTCAAAAAAACCAAATTGACCAAGATTAAAAATTTGATTGACACATCATACTTCCGTAGTATAATCTTTTAAGTAAATATCATCCAACCTTAAGGAGGTTAAGCATGAAGAAGATACTTCCGATAGTTACCGTAGTGCTGTTGGCCGGATTAGCGCTCTCCGGATGCGCCACGTTCAAGGCCGCGAAAGCACCGGTCAAGGAATGTCTCACCGCATGGAAGAAGGGTGATTTCGAGAAAGCCTACTCCTGCTTCGTAGAAGGCACCGAGGTCCCCAAGGACGAATTCATCGAATACGCCAAGGAGAACGAGGTCAAGAAGTTCAAGCTGTTCCGCGTAAGCATCTCAGGTACCGAAGGCGCTACAGGCGAGATTCAGGGTACGGTAACGCTTAAGGGCGGGGATAAGACAGGATGCCTCTTCTACGTAAAGGAAATCTCAGAAGACGTTTGGAAGATTGAAACCATGGAGGCCTTCGACCCGGATCTGATACCC
>WJJO01000435.1 GCA_014729665.1 Caldifarciminota bacterium | reverse complement strand
TACAGGTGGTGATCCTTTCTTGATTAAAACCGATTCATTAGGTCTGTTAGGGGTAAACGAAGAACCTGTTATAGAAGCTGATAGAGGATGGGAAATCAGTTCCCGTATTGGAAGACGTATCGCTGTCTTTTATGAGGACTTGCCCCAGGGATTCCATGCGAGAGTATACAACGCAGCAGGTCAACAGGTCGCAGAAATACATACTTCCGGTTCGAGCGGTTTCGTAACCTGGGGTACAGGTCATCCGCCGGGTGTATATTTTATCTCAGCACCAAACAAACTCAACCAAACTATCACGGCTAAAGTCGTGATACTCCATTGAGGAGGATAAGATGAAATCCATGAAACATCAAAGCAAGCTCCTTATAACTTGTTTAGCTTTGATTAGTGTTGTAGCCTTACTCAAGGCAGATTATTACAAGCCCGATTTCTTCCCGATAGGTCTTACAGGGCTAAACTATACAGGTGGTAACCCACCTTATAGTAATGTTATTATGCAAAATCCTTGGGCTTGGGATTCAATTGGTGTAGAAGGAAGCCCCAACAACGAGCGTTCCTTGATCGAGGCGCTGGGCGTGAACTGCATAGGCTGCGAGGATGCGTATCCTAATTACGTTATGGACCTTGATCCAGACGATCCAGGCACATACAACTACCTCAACAAGGTTTGCATGAATGCTCCGGACAGTGCGCCGGTGTACGTCATTCCGATAGGTTACTATGCTCTACCGCGCTATTATGAATGCCCGGATACGGTTTACTGTCAATACCACATCTGCGACAGCACCAGCCACCACTGTGAGTATTGTTATTCACACGATACCTCTTATATTGTAACCGGAACCTGGTATCCAAACATTAAAACATCGACCTTTTTCCGCAACGCATCCCGACCTAAGTACGGGGGCTATGGTTCCATGCTGTTTGATGCTTATAATCCGGATAAGGAAGATAAAACTGAAGGCTGGGGTTGTCACGGTTCGCATTATGATAACTGGAATACGTTCGATGGCGACAGTGTATGGAGAATAATGGCCGATGAAGCTGTTGATAGTATGATAAGCTATTTCACTCAAAACTCATCTGATGCCGACTATATCTGGGGGTTCAATCTCATTACCGAGACACCGGCAGGCTACCGTCGATTCATGGATGCGGATTCATTGCCCTGGCATGGTTCCTGGGCTGCGGTAGACCGTATCTTGAATGGAAAGAACACTATTTATCAGGACAGTATTGATAATTGGGATGAGCCGGGTCATAGTGGTTTTCGGGGAGATGTGGACGGCGTTCTATATACCGATAAAAGAATGATATTTGCCAAGTGCTGCACATGGCCTTGGGATAAAGCAGGATATAATATATTTCAGCACCTCCCGGATATAGACGTTATCTACTCCTTCCCCCATGGATGGGTAAAAGCCTGCTGGAATTACGGTGAGCAGATAATGTTTGACAATTGGCTTTACGGAAATGTTTCGGATACGGCTTCTCCGGCAGGTGCCGGGTATTATGGTCGCCATAAGACTGCTATCTATATGAAGAATTGCGGCAAAACTGGAGGAAAAGACCATCGTCGATGGCTAGGCGTGGTGTGCCTCGAATGGCAAGAAGTGACCCAGGACGGTCGTGCCAAAGCGCGACGACCCTGTCCACCAGAGATAAGCTGTGCCGCCTACTTATCGTTATCACGCGGTGCTAAAGGAGTAATGTTTCAACCTTGGATCACAGGGATTGACGAAGCTGATACGAACCAGAACAATTTTTACCCCCAGGTGAAAATCCCCTGCAGTTCATATAGTACCCTTGGTGGCACCATAGGAATGCGCGATCACAACGGGTATCCTTTCGGATACCCCGGGCATAATTCCAACCATTGGCTCAACGTTGGCCAGCCTTCTGGTGACAGTACGTATTGGTATTATGCACAAGACACCACATACAACTACCTTGCACTCTCCCTCATCCCCGAAATCAAGGCCATTTCAGATATCCTCATCCATTTGGACTGGGTTAACGCCTACTCTCTGAAAACTACCTGCGGCAAAGAATCAACCTGTCCCCTGTACTACGTAGACACCGTAACCGCCACCGACTCCGGCTACATCGACCTTGGGTTCTTTGAACCTGAGGCGGGTTTTGATAGCTGGAAGGCCAAGTACCTGATGGTGGTCAACCGGGACGGCATAGCCCAGATGGAAAACGACGACACCATCACCCTGCGTCTTACCTCTATGGGTTGTTCGTCCTGCGATTCGCTTGCGGTTACCGAGTACGGAGACCCTGAGGTAAACGAAATACTCGGCAAGGACTCTACCAGCGACTACTTCTATCTCACGAAGGTCTTCGAGCCCGGCGAGGGTAAGCTGTTCAGGTTCTATCCGATAGAGACCGAAGATTCGACAGAAAAACCCAAGTTGCGTTTGAAGGGCGAGTGCATGGAAACCCCAGAAACCGAGAGTGACATGGGGGTCATGGGGGCGTTGGAAGACGTGGGAAACAATATGGCCGTACTCACCTGGGAATGGACTAACTACAAGCCTGCGGACTCTATCCTTACCAAGATGGAGCTGTGGAAGAAATGCGATACCTGCGGAGACTGGGAAATGCTAACGGATAGCCATCCAACGAACTGCATGTCGTTTACCGACTTCGTTAAGATGTGTCCTGATACGTCAACCGACACCTGCTGTGCGGAGTTCATTGAACTCGGCTACCACGAAGGCGGCGACACCATAACCGAGCCTGTGGAGTTTATCGGCACCATATCTGATACACCCAATGTATGTTGTCCTCCGGACACGAGCACGTACCACGGCGGCGGCTGTCCGGATATCTACACCCTGTTATACCCGGATACCACGGTCGATTCGACTCACGTATTCATAGAGAACAACACCATCCTGCCTCATTCGGAGACCTACCAGGAAGCCCGTACCGACATGCTTAAGCTGGACGTGCTGGAGAAGATATCGGGCCACTACGTCCTGTATGTCGTAGAGAACGCCGACGAAACGAGCTATCTTTACGACGCGGCGCTCTGGGTAGTGGATTACCCCGCATTAAGCCGGATTGCCGCATCGGATACCGGCATATACGCCTACAC
>WJJO01000434.1 GCA_014729665.1 Caldifarciminota bacterium | reverse complement strand
GGGGCCGATGAATCCCAACATCAACGAGGAGATAGGCTTCCTTGCAGAAGGCTTTGACCGCGACCCCTTCGTGATGATGCCCTATACCCGGCCTTACTATCTTGAACTGGCCGCCGCAAACGGTCTTAAGAAGATAAAAGACGTCTACTCCTACTGGGCATCTATCGCAGGAGGTATGCCTGAAAAGGTCAAGCGGGTTGCCGAACTGGTCAAGAAACGCTACAACATAACCGTCCGTCCGATTGATCTCAAGAGCGTATACGCCGAAGCTGAGTTATTAAAAATTGTCCACGACGAGGCCTGGAGCGAGAACTGGGGTGCGGTTCCATTTACCGATGCCGAGTTCGAGCTGATCGTTAAGAAGCTAAAGCCCATCGCCATACCCGAACTGGTGCCCATGGTCGAACTCGACGGAAACATAGTGGCAATGGGTGTCGCTGTGCCCGACATAAACCAGGTACTTCGCTACGCAAACGGTCGGCTTTTCCCGTTCGGCTTCATCCCCGTACTTTTCAATCAACGCAAGGTCAACAGGGTACGCGTGCTGATACTGGGGGTTCTCTCGAAGTACCGTAAATACGGCCTGGATGCATTACTCTACTACGAGATATACAAGGCCGCCGAGAAACACGGTTTTATAGGTGGTGAGTTCAGCTGGATACTTGAGGATAACTACAACATTATTAGGATAATCGAGGGCTGGGGAGGAAAACGAACCAAAACCTACCGGATTTTTCAAAAGCAAATAAAGGAAAAATCAGAAGACCGTAAATGGGATTACCTCTTTTAGTTTGGGTCTTGTATAGTCTAGTATCGAACCTCTAGGTATAATTCGGCTTCAATTGTATCGTCGCTTGCAGTAATAACTGACTACAGCCCACGGCTACCGGTTGACACCGAGAGGGTTTGAGCCACAGAGTTCACGGAGGGCACAGAGAAACTTCAGAAAGACATACACTTGTAAGCTAACTGCATGTAGAGGGAAAAGGAGTAGTAGTCGGTAGCCGCTATATAGTTAGCGAATCAAAACAACCTTTTGAGTCTCAAATGAGGTGTTTGAAACAGACCGAATGAAGTATACCCCAGGTTCATGATTACTGCCCCATCTTAAAACGCCGCTAGATTTTACAGAATGTAGTTCATCAACTTTGCAGCCCGTCACATCGAAGATACGAGCATGAAAACCTTCAGGCATATTTTTGTAACTTAACTCTATCTTTGAACCGATTGGGTTGAGTAACGCAAGATCATGTGTTTCGTTAATTAGAGGCTTTTCTTTAATGGCTACATTACCCAAGGAATCAGTTTTAATAAGCCAAAGGTCCTTACCCCCTGAACCAAAGGATTCAGTATACCCTGTAACAATATACCCACTGTCAGAGGTTCTCTGTACACAGTAGCCCCAATCTGTATTTACCTGCTTGCCGTATGTTCGAGTCCAGACGGTGTCACCAAGCTTGTTGACTCTGATAATCCAAAGATCACCTGCCCAACCTGATGCTTCCCAACACCGAACGCCTGTAATAACCCAGCCTTCGTCAGAGGTCATGCATAATGAATAACCCATATTTACTTTTGAACCACCATATTGTTTTGCCCATAAGCTGTCTCCATCTGAATTAAACTTACACAGGTAGATATCAGTTTCCATTTCATCGTTTCTTACTACTAAACCGACTACTACAAAATCACCTTCGCTGGTTTCCTCAACCCAATACCCTTGACTATTATAGATGGATGGCTTCATGTGAACTGACCAAAGAGAATCTCCTTTCTCGTCAGTTTTTACCAAGAAGATATGGTAAGACCATTCACCTGTGAGGATATAACCACCATCAGAGGTTTGTTCAACATGAAAACCCCTTTGAAGGGTATCTTGCCCAACTTGAGTTTTTCCGTAAGTACGCGACCATAAAGTGTCGCCAAGTGAATCGGTCTTCAACAACCAAATGTCACCTGTCGTACAACCTTCCATTGAAATATCCCTTGTTCCGATAATCACATATCCACCATCTGTGGTCTGACGTACACACCACCCTTCGTCACCATTCGCTTCTCCGTAAATCTTCGACCAAAGTGAATCACCTTGAGAATCTGTTTTTATAAGCCATAAGTTACCTTTATTACCTTCATAATTGCCATTCCTTCGACCTACAAGGATATAACCGCCATCAGATGTTTGTTTTACTTCCCACCCACAGTCGTCTTCTGAGCCACCGTAGGTTCGCGCCCAGCCAGCCTGAACAATAATCGGAAAGGTAACAAGAGCCGCTATTGAAAAAAAAGTGATGTGTTTCATTTTTTTCTCCTTAGTTTTGACGGATGTCCGTCAATGTAACGTTAATCGAACTCTATCGTTTCACTAAATAATTCATTATATTCATCTCGGGTGAGGTGTAAAGCTCGGGTAATATGCATCCGAGATAATTTTGCCTTCCTTTGAAACCAAAAGAAAACCGGGTGTAAACCTGACAATACGAGAAAGTGCGTTCTTACTAATATTCTTTAAAACAGGCATATTCCAATAACGGGACGCGAATATTGTAAAAGATTTATGCATTGCTTACTCCCTTTTTTTGATTTGTGTTTGTTTTCAACTATAAAAAAATCGACGTTTAATCCCCTCTCGTTTCTACAGATACATCCATGGCGCAGCGGAAGCCGACGCAAGGGAAACGACCTTGGGGTACACCTGAAAGTCTAGCTTTACTATTCTGCCAACCTTTTTCATATTTGTAGCACCCTCCACGATGTACTTTCCATTCATTGCATTTTTCGTTTTGAGGGCCTTGAGGGTTTATTGTATCAGCCGGATTGTATGGAGCATACCAGTCCGCAACCCATTCAAACACGTTGCCAGCCAAGTTATAGCAACCCAACCAGTTTTTTCCTTCTTTAAAACAATTAACAGGTGCTGGGAATTCATAACCGTCGATTTCGCCGTCTTCACCCCAGTTGCAATAATTATCTTTCCACTCGTTGCCCCAAGGGTAAAAAGTTGCACCCCCGTTGCTTGCTGCATATTCCCATTCCGCCTCCGTTGGTAGTCTTTTTCCAACCCATTCTGCATAGGCTTGAGCTCCGTACCAGCTTACCTGGCAAACTGGATAATTTTCATAACCTTTTTTGACTATAAATGAATCCCCTTCCCAGAGGATTTGAGAATAATACATCTCGTTGAACCAATATCTCCCACCCCTTTTTTGATTCCCTGCCGCGTTTAGAAATTCACAAAATTGTTTATTTGTTACTTCAAAACGATCCAGAAAGAAATGATCGATGAAGACTTTACGCACCGGTGAATGATCTTGAAAGTTTGTATCCCCCATAAAGAACCATCCGCCTGGAATTAATACCATATCAGATGGTATTTCGGGTGTTGACCAATAACTATTAATTTTATTTAAATATTCGTTGCCCGAAATATGCAATTCTGCCTCAATACTCAAACCGCTTAATTGAGAAAGGACAGTAATAGCATTCTTACAGCTCTTGTCTTCCTCCTGTTTAAAATCTGTTAAGAATTCACTGATGAGATTCGGTTTTCCAGACTTTTCGATAATCCTGGCCCAAAAGAAGGGTGCTAAAACATACCCCTCCAACCCAACTTCCCTACCTCCAGTTAAGTCCCTAAATCCTCCCGTCTTCCAGTTGCATAGGTTATATATTCTGTTAGAATCCTCTTCTGGGATTTTTCCCTTCAAATTTACAATTCCATTCGGGAAAAACCTCTCAGCAATCGTGAAAGATATATAATTTGCCAAGCCATCACCAATCCAACGATTCTTTGGATCGTTGTAAATATCCAGATTAAGACTTAAAGAAGATTCGACCCACTCATGTGGCCAGTCTTTGTAAATCTCTTCACCTGCCGGCGGAACAGTCGATCCCCAACCACCGATATGTAGGGCCGACGGTTTGTTACTGAGAATAATTTTTAATGGAGAGAGTATATTAACCCCAAGGACACTGTCGATTATCCTTTGATTGCTTTGCATAACATCCATTACCAATAAAGCATATTTTTTATCTGTTTCATTATAAAGAATTTTAATCTTGTCAGATCTCAACTCACACATACCTTCTCCTGTGACAAAACCCATTTTAGGGTCAAGTAATTCACATCCTGTAATCCCAGATATAATATTGATTTTTTGTGTATTATGAATCGTTAATTCATATTTATAGCCAAGTTTAGGGGGTGGTGCCCAAACAAGAATCTCACCAAAATCATCAGAAATGATTTCATACTCTAGGTTTACTTTCTTAATTACGCTAAGCGTGCATATTATACCTTCAACCGGTTCTCCAAGTGTATCACGGATTTGAAACCATATCGGCAGGCTATCGTGAGATATTAATATATTTTGAAACATCTGTTTAAACCTCAAACCAGCTTCAGATACAGACATTTTAGATATTTTGTCGAGTGCCTTAACCCAATCTGTGATGTCAACTGTCGGTTCCTCTGGCGTAATTTCTAATCCGTTCAAATTACTAACAAAGAGTAAACCTACTAAAAGAATTGTTTTTTTGATTATTTTTTGCCTTTGCCTATTCACAATAATCGGTCTCCTTATTTACGGGGGGAGTATAAAATCCCCCCGTAATCTTCAGTCACCAGTTTATTCAAATTCGATACCGATTCTAAGTCTATGCCTACACGCTTCTTCTTGGTGTTTGAAAAATCTGGTATCGCAGGTATCACAGTGTTCTATAGTTATTCTAATTGTGAGTGTTCCCTTAGGAGTAGCATAAAGTCGATCACCTAAACCGTCTTCATCATCAGGGTCTATACATGATGCTTCAAATGCTGAGGCAGAATACGAGTAAATGGTTTGAAGTGCCTCAGTAACTTCTTCGACGGCGTTCCTTCTATCGGAATCTGTGATGTATTGTGCAAATCTTTCCATGGATTGCGCATACGAAACGCATGAAGAATAATTACATGCATTTCTAGCAGTTTCAAAAGCCTGAGCAGCATTGAGAAATCCTGTTTCATAAGTTGATTGTGAGAAGGTTATTGAATCTATGCTGATCCCGTATAGAACTTCATCAAGAAGTGGGGTTTCTTTCGTATAATCATACCAATTGTAGGTTTGGGCGACAGTAATAGCAGGTACCGCCATTGCTATTACAATGGCTATGGTTATAGCTTTACGCATATTATCCTCCTTTTTGGATTATGCGTTTGTTTTGGGGCACCTTCACCTCGTGGTTGCCATCCTCTATGGGCCACACTTGCGGATGCCCCTATCCCACACCTTGAACAACATTCAATTATTCAAGGTATGTTTCCTGATTGTCATGGGGGCTATCATAACGCCCCGCACTTACCCTGCTACAATGAGCAAGGGTTTCAAACCCCAACTCCAAATATTTTGGTTTAATTATATAAAAAAAAACGACTTGTCAAGTGAGCGGGTGTTTACTTCTTTTCGATGTCTACCGTTCACCGTTTTGTGTACGGATTGAATTTATTGCACCTGGATCATCTAACTGTAAGGTCTTGTTAAATACAGTATAAACTTGATTTTTTCCCTTCCCTGCATAAAGTAAGGGATGCGTTTCGTAGACGAGGTTACGGTAAGGGTTTCGGCAGGAGACGGAGGCAACGGCTGTCTTAGCTTCAGGCGCGAGAAGTACGTTCCCCGCGGCGGCCCTGACGGCGGCGACGGGGGAGACGGCGGCTCGGTATACCTGGTTGGCAACGCTCAGCTTGCGACACTTGCAGACCTCGAGTACCACGTTGCCTATAAGGCGGAAAGGGGCGGACACGGCAAGGGCAAGAACATGCACGGAGCTAAGGGGAAGGATAAGGAGATAGTCGTACCCCTCGGATCGGACGCCTTCGATGCCGATACAGGCGAAGGTCTTGGCTCGGTTCTCGAGCACGGACAGAAGCTCCTCGTAGCACAAGGAGGTAAAGGGGGCAGAGGGAATGCCCGTTTTGCGACCTCGACCCATCAGGCACCGCGGGAACATGAGGAAGGCAAACCCGGAAAAAAAAGAAAGCTGAAGCTCGTTCTTCGGCTCATAGCCGATGTCGGCTTCGTAGGGTTTCCTAACGCGGGTAAGTCCACCCTGCTTAAGGCCTTGACCAATGCGGAACCTAAGATTGCGTCCTATCCCTTTACTACCCTTTCCCCGAACCTGGGGGTTCTGCGTGAAGAGTGGTTATCCTTTACCTTATCGGATATACCCGGAATAATCGAAGGCGCTGCAACCGGTAAGGGCCTAGGGCTCAGGTTCCTCAGGCATATCGAAAGGACAAGACTGCTTGTATTCGTATTAGCCGCCAACGAAGGGCCTGCAGCCGCGTTCCGGACCCTTATTAAGGAACTCGAAGCATACAATCCCCGGCTTGGCAAAAGAAAAAGATTAATAGTGGTTAACAAGATAGACCTTGTGACCGAAAGGATTCAGATACCCGGCGAGAAGGATGTAATGTACGCTTCGGCTTTAACGGGTGAAGGTATAGCCCAGCTGAAAGAACGGCTGACATCGATGCTCGATAAATCGGAAGAGGTTTTGAAAACATGAAGAACGAAGCGTATCTGGATCTATTATCCATAGGAGGACTGGGTGAGAAGCGCCTCGTACGTCTCATGGATATCTTCGGTCCCCCTGAGGTAATCTTTTCAAAATCCAGAGCTGAGTTAGAGGAGACAGGGATTGGCAAAAAGGTTGCTTCGGCAATATCGTCCTATTCCCGATCCGGGGAGGTAAAAAAATCGTTGGAGGTATTGAAATCCCTGGATGCAAGAATCATCACAACCGAAGATGCAGAATACCCCCAGCTTCTACTCAATTCACCTGCTCCTCCGCCGGTTCTTTTTGTTCGGGGCGAGTTGAGGGTTGAGGAAAAACTCGTTATCGCTATAGTTGGTACCAGGAGAGCCACCGGATATGGAAGGGCCGCAGCCGAACGCCTTGCCCGCGAACTTGCCGCACGCGGGGTTTTGATAGTTTCAGGGGCCGCAAGGGGCATCGACACCCTGGCTCATAAGGGGGCGCTTGCAGCGGGCGGCAGAACGCTTGCAGTCCTGGGATGCGGGATAGACGTTGTCTATCCCCCGGAAAACGACAGGCTTCTTGAAACAATCACCGCCGACGGAGCGGTAGTCTCGGAATACATCCCGGGCACGACCCCTGCACCCGGTCTTTTCCCGCAGCGAAACCGGATAATAGCGTGGTTGTCGCACGGCGTTGTTACCGTAGAGGCCGGACCCAAATCCGGCGCACTCATCACCGCCAGATTGGCAGCGGACGGCGGACGCGATGTGTTCTCGGTTCCGGGAGGGATATTCAGTCATCAATCTGAAGGAACCAACCAGCTCCTCAAAGAAGGGGCTAAACTCGTATCGTCGATCGATGACGTACTGGAGGAATACGGTACGGTACTTGAATCCGGACAGGACACCCGTGAGGACGCGACAGAAGGTATGGCATTGTCTGCAGATGAGAAACGAATATATCGTCTGCTCGGTCCGGAACCAATCCATGTGGACAAGATTGTGGATAAGCTGGGGATAGCCTCTGCAAGCCTTCATCCGATCCTATTAAACATGGAATTAAAGGGTGTAATAAAACAGCTTCCCGGGATGCGGTTCGTGAAGGTATTGTAAAAAACCTATAGAAGTTACGACCGCTGGATCAGTAATAATCTGCGGTTTCTTAAAATCCCTACCCTCCGTTTTAATTAATCATTTGAAATGTCTACGGCTTGGATACTTTTCCTAAGCCAACTCAGTCGGGATAGAAGAACCCCTCCTCCATCCCTCCTGAATTCTACTCAGGCATCTCGCCACCGCTAACAGGAGACTGTCGGATTAATCCAACAAACCACAGATTGACACAGATTCCCTTTGGGATAGATTTTGTCAAGCTCTTTATATACCTGACTTACTACCCTGGTTTTTTTAACTCTCTGTGTCTCTAAGTCTCTGCGGTTACTTTAAGCTTACTTTTGTCGCCGCTTCGCGTCCGACAACCTCAAAGAAGAGGGTGTATCCATAAACGCCCTCATCCTTATCCGAATACGGTATGCGCTGCCGGTATCACCAACCATCTCAGCCGCTCGTAAGGCGTCTTTAAGTTTTCCATAGGCTTTTCTCCGGTCGCCCAACTTAAGATAGAGATCAGCCCAGTTCTCGAAAGCGGTTATAAAGAGTGGATTTGCGGGAAGTTCGGCGGGTATCCTTGCAAAAGTAATTAATGCCCTGTCGGTTTGGCCTTTCTCTGCGTACACATAGGCAAGGTTAATCAATATCTGGGTATGAACTACTGGATTACGGTTGAATCCTATGGATTTAGCAACCACATCGCCCTTTTCAAAAACTTCAACAGCTTCATCAAGGCGTCTCAGTTTAGCGAGAAAAACCCCGTAACCGTTATATACCTTGGCATCTTCGTAGTTCTCACGGAGTGCTCTGATGTAGTAAAACTCCGAACTATCATAGGCCTTTTGGATGTTAGAAATTTCGGCAAGCTGCCGGGAACACTCGCTTTTATCATAGCCCATCTTGTGTGCAGCCTTAATAAGGGAATCGGCGTCACTCAAACGGCCGTTATTTTTATGATATAATCCCAGATTATAGTAGCAAAACCCCGGACTGTAATTCAGGCGAATTGAATTGGTGAAGGCCTGTAGCCCTAACTCTATTTCTTCTACATCCATGGCTGCCTTCCCATAATCAGGATAGAGAAGTTCCTGGGAGAAGGTATGGGGTGCATCATACATCAGATTAAAGATATTCTCAAAGGCTTTTTGATAGTGTCCGGGTCGGTTTGACGAGGCGTATGCCCTGAATTTCTGATACCTCATCCAGGGATGACTCAATCCTGCCCTCTCTGCGCGATCGTAGGCGTCAATAGCCTCATCGTATTCCAGCCTTAAATGATGGACCTCACCGTTTATAAAATAACCAAGGGCATCGAGGGCGCTCCCCTGGTCTGCCGATAACGGAACGGGCTGAAATATCTGGGTTACCACCAGTCCGGCGATTAATAAAACCGCAGAAATCCCTACAATAACCCGATTAAGGAAAAGGATACCGATCAGGAGTATTCCTCCGATTCCCGGGCATATAAACCACAGTACCGGGATTTTCAAAAGGAGCGGGGGCAGAACGGCTACCGTCACGGCCGTCAGTATACCTGCTATCAGTAAATCCTTCTTTATCCTCTCTCCGGCCATCTTAAGCCCCCTTTGTTTCGCTTAACCCTTTCGATGAAGCCTCGGGTTTCTTGTCTTTAAGGTGTTTTTCAGCGAACTCCCAGGCTACGAAGATCGCAATTAGACTAACGAAAAGTACCACTGCAAACTGCCACGGAACCACGCTGAAGGTCTTCTCCGTGGCAAAAAGCGCATACCCGCAGAAGACGAGTAGATATGCGGAAACGGCCTTTGCAAGTCCCGCCGGAATCCTGAACCGGGCCAGCCTGATTGGAGGCAATCCCAGGAGCGCCCCGACGAAAAGGGCTACTACCGCGATGTATAGGGTCGAGTAGCCTAATGTCCAGGCAAGAGCGAACGATAATATAAACATACCCCAGGACGCTCGTTTGAAGGTTTTCCTCTCATCTGCGGGTCTGGAAGGGTCGAATCCCTTTGTCAGGAATCCGGAAAGTGCTGTTGCGGTGAGTCCAAGGTAAAGTAAGGTAATTATGGCTACGAAGTCGAACGGATTGGCTGGAACACCTGTAAGCACCTTACCCAGATGCAGCCATGCGAAGAAGTAACCCGAGACTGCGGCTATTGCACCGATCACCAGATGCAGGGGGTTGAGGGAGCGGATGAGAAGCTTGACCTTCTGTTTGTTGTAAAGCCATAATCCCAAGAGGAGTATAAGCAGGAAGGGGACGAGGATTATCATGGCGTACTTACGCGTAGCAGATGTAATGAGGCCGCCCGAGTGGTAGACGTCAAGTCCTGATACGGGTGCATCGTAGGGGATGATGTTCATGAAAACCTGTGCTATGCCCGCTAAGGTTAACCCACCAAGTACTACTATCGGAGACAGGAGAACAGACAGTATCTTCCTCCCTTTCCTTTTTGCCTTAATCCCGCTGTAGGTCATTACCAGCAGAACACCCAGTACCGCCTCAATGAGCATCCCGGGAGAGCCTCCGTAGGGTAACTGTTCACCCGGGGTCATAAGAACCTCAGGGTCGATAAGCATCCAGGGTCTAATTAGAAGGCTCACTCCCTGATAAACCGTGTTTAAGTCGGTAGGGTAGGCAAGCCGGTAACCTCCGGGCCGGACCAGGGGATCTATAAGCACAGGGATGATAATGATGAACGAATAGGTGAGAAGCACTCTGGTAATCTTCCGGATATCATGGCCTGTGGTGAATCTCATCAAGACTATCAGGGCCAGGAAAAGATACAGCCATGAGAACATAAGGTGCAGGAACGTTTCCTCAACACCCCGAAGGGTAATCTCTGCCAACCCCAGGATATGCAGGGACTCGAAGGCACCCTCGGTCATGTTTCGAATAAGGATGTAGCCTGCAGCTATGAGGATGAAGGTCCCCAGACTCATCTTCGATTCCTCGACCGGGGTAATAAATGTTTTATCTAACCAGTTAAAGAATTTCTTCATTGCACTCTCCTTTTGCCAAATCCGGGATTCAGTCTGGATTATAGAAGAGCTTGTATGGATGTCAACCCGGAGTCTGGAACACTCCATGCGTTACAACCGTAAAACGGGTTGACAAGCCGATGCTGGAACGTAACATCGGTGTTAAATGAGATCGACTGCCCCTAAGGTACTTTTATGCACCTGTTACCGGCGATTCAGAAACGACTACTGGGACGTTATCGGCGGGCAGGTGTATGGGCTTCCAAGGGTCGCATCTCCCCGCAGGATATCCATGGGACTT
>WJJO01000433.1 GCA_014729665.1 Caldifarciminota bacterium | reverse complement strand
GCTTAAAGGGAAGGTTATCCAGAAGTACGGTTACTACACCTACTTCTTCTTTCCATCCCTTCTCACCTATATCGATGCTGCGGCGAATCTCAATGTTTTTTAGATTCTTCCAGTGTTTGAATAGACGATCGTAGACAATATCCTTTGAAGTACGAGCACCATAGTATAGATGTACTTTTTTATAAGCATTAATATTATGTATTAGAGCAAGGAACAGGGAACGCAGGGGAGCCATTCCCACTCCACCGCCTACCAGAAGAACGTGTCGGTTCTCGTAGGCATCAAGTGCATAGGCTACGCCGTAAGGTCCGCGTACCGCAAGCGTATCCCCGGGACGAACATCGAACAGATCAGATGTAACGCGACCTACCTTCATGACAGTAACTTCAATATTCTTTAATTCATAAGGCGAGGATGAAGGCGTGAATGGAGCCTCACCAACACCGGGAACAGACAGTTCGATAAACTGTCCTGCCTGGAAAGAAAGCATCGGTTTCGGCTCCAGCACAAAGGTGCGAATATTAGGGGTCTCGACGATAACCTCTTTTACTGCGGCTTGACGAGGTTCATACGGATTCATAATGCCCTCAATACTTCGCGTATATCTATTTTTCCACTGCATCCGGAGATGCATCGACCGCATCCGGTACAGGCAATTACCTTGAAGTTGCGGGGGAAAGACATAAATTTGCACTCGAAACGATTACGAAGACGATGGGAGAAATGAGCAAGTGGATTTGCTCCACCACCTACCCTGGCGTATGCTGCATGGTAGCAGAAATCGAGAACCTTCGTTCGCTCGAAACCTTTTCCTGCAGGTGTATCGTATAGTAAGAAACAGTAACAGGTCGGGCAAATCCTTTCACAAGCTTGACAATCCACGCAGTTTGCAAGCGCCTTAGCCCAAAAATTAGTGTCAAGCTGGACCTCAATACGCTCAGGCAGGTCTGTCGGAAAAAGTTCCTTATTGATTTTGGCAAGTTTACGTTCTGCATTTGCCCTGATCTTGTCCCTGTATTTTATATCTTTATCATCTAGTTCTCCAAAGACCCCGGCCGCTCCCATCTTATCGGCAAGCTTTTCCCCTTTTTCAGACAAAACGTCGACTATTAGCTTATCTTCGGCGAAGGAGATGTTCATATCACCACCCCAAGCGGCGTAAGGCTTGCCGTCAAGCAGATTGCAGAAGCATGTGTCAATAGGTTCGGGACAATCCACTGTAATAATATAGTGTTTCATGCGGCGCTCTTTATAAAACGGGTCTTCTGTTTCACCCTTCAAATAGACGTTATCCTGTATATCAATCAATGCATGGATGTCACAACCCTTCGCTCCTACGATAACCTTGGGTTTAATTTCTTTGGAAAAAAGTTGGGGGAAACTTGCCACCTGTTCCCGAGAGGTAAGGAAAAACTCCTTCAAGGGTTCAACAGGTCTTACCTGCTCCAACGCCTTTACTAATCCTGAAACCTCGATGCCCTCTTCCTCGCCTTTCCATAACTCGTAGGTTGAATGTCGTCCCAATATGCGCGGATAGTAGGTTTCTCCAAATTCAGATAAAATTTTATAGAAGGTCGGAAGCGATGTATAGGGAAGAGAGAAAGACCTCATTGCGCGAACTGTACTCAAATTTCAGCCGATGTCAAGTTTTTTAGGTTTGCCTAAAATTGTGTCGCGAATCATTGGATAATTCTATCGATCGCAAGAGTTTGACCCCGCTGTGTAGATTAATATAATAGCTATTGGCATATGAATTTAGTAATTGAGGGAAGCCGAATAATAATCCGCTCCGTACAAAAGGCTGATCTTAAACGGTTAATTGACTGGTGGAACGACGGACACGTGATGGCTCTCGTAGGCTTTCCGGAAGAGCTTGGCCTAACCATACACGAAATGATTTCATACTGGAAAAAATAGAAAGAGAATCCCATGAGATTCATGAAAATAATCTGTCTAAAAAAGACCTCTCCCCTATCGGCGAGACGAACTTTCACGACTACAGTGTCGAAGACAGTTCTATTCGAATAGGTCTGAAGATATGCCTGCCTGAGTTATAGGGAAAGGGTTTGGGAACCGAAGTCTTGAGTTTGATGGTTATTCATGCATTCGAGGAATTGAAGGTTAAACGAGCGCTGGTTAACCCGGCAAAAACGAACCGTTCGATCATAAGAGTAAACGAGAAATGTGGTTTTACTACAATCGGTGGGTATAAAGGTTCGCTTCTGACAATCCCTCGTTTTAGGTAGACTCAATAGTATCCATATACATCAATAACTTCGCTTCGAAACCATCTTCCAGGTAATGAGCTTAACATAAGCTCGATAAAACTCATAAAAAAAAGCAATACTCGTTTTTCATCTGTATAACAAATCGCTCTCATGGAAATAACCTAAAGAGGAAGCACCGGATATTTTATACTATCTAAGGATATATTACTCGTTCGGCAGGTATTTATCCGGCGGCTTGAATGCACGGCGAACTAATGATTCGTTCTTCCTCCATTTTTTTGCAACCTTGACGTGAAGCTCTAAAAAAACCTGTCGGCCCGAAAGTTGCTCTATCTTTTTCCGTGCTCGTGTACCCAGACGTTTTATTGCCTCGCCCCTGCGCCCTAGAATTATCGGCTTCTGTGATTCCCGCTCAACGTAAAGTATTGCCCTTACGAAATCCTTACCTTCAATTTGTTCCCGGTATTCATCTATCTCAACGAAAACCGAATAGG
>WJJO01000038.1 GCA_014729665.1 Caldifarciminota bacterium | reverse complement strand
GTTTTATGGGTCGTGGTGGTTACTATGTCCGCGTAAGGAACGGGCGATATGTGAAGACCTGCGGCAACCAGTCCCGCAATGTGCGCGATATCGGCCACAAGATAGGCATCCACGGCGTCTGCGACCTCACGGAATTTATCGAAATGCATAGTCCTGGGATATGCCGAAGCCCCGGCTACGATAATCTTGGGCTTAACCTCCTTTGCTAGTTCAAGGAGCTTAGCGAAATCAATCTGTTCGGTGTCTTTATCGACCTCGTACTGAACGACCTTGAAGAATCTTCCGGAAAAGTTTATCGGATGTCCGTGGGACAGGTGTCCGCCGTGGGAGAGATTCAGGCCCAAAAGCACGTCTCCGGGTTCTCCCAGGGCGAAGTATGCGGTCATATTTGCAGTGGTGCCTGAATGGGGCTGTACGTTCACGTGATCGGCGCCGAACAACTCCCTTGCCCGCTCGATTGCCAGCTTCTCCGCTTCATCAATGTGCTTGCATCCGCCGTAATATCGGCCGTATCTGGAATAGTCGATTGAGCCGGTCTCCTTGTCCCATTTATAGGGATACCCTTCGGCATACTTGTTAGTAAGCACCGATCCCAGGGCTGCGAGCACCGCTTCGGACACGAAGTTTTCCGAAGCAATAAGCTCCAGACCTTTGTGTTCACGTTCGGTTTCTGCTCTGACGGCTGCAAATATCTCGGGATCGGTCTCGTACAATCTTCTCGAATACATCAAACCTCCTTGAATCTCAAAACCTGGATCAAACTAAAGAATCTACTGACCTTAATTCAACAAAGACGTACGGAGTACATACCCTGAAAAGGGTATATCGTGTCTCCTTTTTCAACCTCGAACCTTCATTCTAATCCCTTCCAAACGCAAGTCAAGGGTTTTACGGTACGAACCCGGGTGAGCTAAAGAGAATACGCTAAACCCCGAAGAAGTGCAGAAGTTGAATCTATTATCCTCCCTTTCGAGTTTTTCCTTTCATGACCTGTTGTTGGGACTGAGATAGAACCTTACCAAAGAAAGCAATCACTCTTCTTTTTTATACATTATCTCCCACTCTCTTCTCACCCAGCGATCTATGAAGTATCCGCCTAGATAACCCACACCAACAGATGCTGCTGTCAATAATGAATGACCGACGAAGTAGCTTGCATCCAAATCCGAGTCCTTGGCGGCAGGAATAATAAAGCCGAAAAGTGCGAAAACAAGGTAACCTCCACCACAACCGCTGGCACCGATGATTCTTCCTGTATTCGAGGGCTTTTTCTTAACCCGAATCATCCATACATCGGAGAGTTGAAAGGTTTCCGGGACGCCGCCGAAGGTCAAGGTTACTGAAGAGTCGCGAATTATCAAATTTCTACCTTCTATCCTTCTGCCGTCCAGGAAATCGATTTTCCCTTTAGGGTATACCTCTTCTGTCTTTTGTGCCTCCAATGGGCTAAAAAGAACTGCAGAAGCAAACAGGCCTGACGCTAGAATGAAAAATATACCTTTGCCAAACATTACTTTACAAATCCGATAACGGTGATTCATAACAGCCTCTCTTACTTTATCTTGATTGCTGTTGCCCGTACGGTTACCATCCCTACCCCGAAAGGCGGGCTGATGATAATAAGACAGCCGGGTATGTATGTTGCAGTAATCTTTATGTCCGCGATGGCATTCGCTCCCAATGCTATAGCCTTGGGGGTTACATCAAAGGTAATACACTCGCTGCTTAGTTCCCCTAGCATCGTTTCCTTCAGCTTTATTAACCCGAACATGTCGAAAAAGATTTTCCTCCGACGGGCAGTAACTATACCCTTTACTTCGTATTCAGAAGGCTTGAGGTTTATCTCTGAAAGGATTTGAATCTTGGGTGAAAGCGGGGTTCTATATGCTACAGTCTCGGTACTAACACAGGAGAGGAAAGGTACAACCGATAGCAACAATAATGCTAACCAAACTCTATGGAGCTTTTTATCACTCATTCCTGCCTCCTTTCAATATATAACTTAAAAAATCTCAATTTCGATATCCTTAAATAAATGATAACCTCATAATTCTTGAAGTCAAGCCTTATCCGCCATACCTACAATGTCTTAGCGGCGAAGATCGTCTCCGAAAATAAACCGGTGATAAGCAAAACTCATCTTGGAG
>WJJO01000432.1 GCA_014729665.1 Caldifarciminota bacterium | reverse complement strand
GATTTATCCTTGACTATTAATCTCATCTGATTCCCGATTTCTGCCCTTTGCCTGCCTTCCGATTAAACCCCGAACATCCTCTTAGAAATCGGATATAACCCTGGCTGCGTCACCGAGTAGTTTCTTAAGCTCCGTACTTAATTCCTGAGCGGTACTCTCGATCGGCCTGTTGCAGGTATCATTTAGATAGCGAAGGAATTCATCCAGGGGATTCCCCGCAGTACGCGAGTGATACCCCTCAATCATATAACCCCAACAGGGATATATGCGTTTAAGCTTAGAACAAGGTATCTCGGCCAATCGACCGTACAGCTCGGCGAGAATATCCTCCTCGGTCGAAAGGTAACGTGGCAGATAGAATCGTAACTGCCCCAGGTAGGTTCCGCAAAGGTAAGCCGCCTGTGCAACTGAATCAAAACTTGCAAACTCAGTAATATCTTCCGAAAGCTCGAAATAGGTCTCAAGCGTATGCGATCTTTTTTTCGATAGCAGGAGTTCCCTTAATTCCTCCGTACGGTTTCTCAAATCCTCCCCGGCTCCGCAGTCAAAAAGGGCATTATTCATCCATTCCAGGGTGAAACGCGTTGAATCGTACCAAAGATCTCCGGCGGATTCGGGAAACAGGTAGTACTCCCTGACCGTTTGAGCGTATATACCCAGGCTTACGAAATCACGAACCGGGATATCCTCAGCGGCTAAAAAAGCGGGGTTTACAAAGAGGAAACCTGCGGCAAAACTGAACAGGCCGGTTAGTTTTTTCAAACCCTCTCCCTACGCACAGAGGATGAACTCGAGATTGAACACCGAGTAGGTCGTCTTTATCTCCCCCAGAAGGACCTTTATGTCATCTTCCGATACGGGTTGGCTATACGGTAAACCGGAGATGAACTCCAGCATCCTGGAGCGATGATAGTCGCTGATATCGTCTTTCATCGAGACAACAACACCGGTCCAGTTATCTGAATCCTCCTTTTCAATCGTTTCTATGAGTGTTGAGATATGACTCAATACGTAAGGTTTGCCCTTTTCATCGTCGCAACCCGGATAGATGGCAAGTCTTACGCCCATTGCCGCGATCCATTTACCCATCTCGAAGGCATCTGCACCGTTTCCGTATGAGTCGGGATCGGCGGGAATCACCTCACCTGTAAGGGTTTTGATTTCGGTATCCAATCTGGCAAACATTGCTAAGACCGAATCCGCATCAACGCCCTGCTTGATGGCCGTTTCTATCTCCTGGGTAGTGCCAATCCGAACGTCCACCTTCATCTTCCCCTGGTCTCCTATCAGTAAAAGCTCGTTACGCAACGCCTTGAGATTAGGGATGATGCAGGATTTATCCAATTTCAATTGATATAAATCGAGGGCATATCTGAAGAAGGCACCCGACCTTACGATCGGGTCCTCTCCCTTTCCGGTACGCAGGGTAATGTGTTCTGCGACTTCTTGGGTATGTGGAAGATTAATCCACAAAGAATCGACCGCTACCCCTTCCGCTTGGTAAAGATCAACATCCGGCATTTCGTAAACGCCGAATACTAGTAAACATCCTGCAAGGAAAACTGACATTTTTCCTCCTTTATGTGATTTACGCCCGATTGTGTCTTGGATTATTCTAAGGAAAAAAAGGACAAATGCAAGTGATATTACCTCAAATCTAAACCCCACGTTGTTGCTTCCCAACTCCGTGGGTACCCTGAAAAATTCGAGTTATGTAGTTGTTCTGGTGCTATCCGCCATAAATTGTAGAAATAGATGGAGACAACTGCGTCGTCTTTACGAAATGGATTTGTACCCGCTTTTAGAGTAATCTCTGTGCCCTCTGTGTTTTCTGTGTTTTAAGGTTTTTCGCTACCTCCACTCCCCTATCAGAATAAATGAAGCCTAAGACTCCCTTCGGGAGTCTTTAAGCAGTTCTCTTCGAGAACTGCACGGACTTGGTTTTCAGTCTTCAACGCCATTCCCCTATCAGAATAAATGAAGCCCAGAAGAAGGGGTGTGAGTATAACTCGTGGTCAATCATCTCCTGCTGCGCGCTTCGCAGCGCTCCGGATTTTGTGTTATCCTCAAGCTCCTCGTAAAAGGTCAGCATAAACTCCTTGGTGGATTCATCTGCAACCGGCCAGAGTGTTGCGACGATCGAGGGGGCACACTCCATTGCAAGAGAAAACGCCTTGGCCATGCTCTCGAACTCCAGTCCGGGCCGAGCGCTTCCCACAGCGGTTTCACATGCCGAGAGGGTAACGAGTCTGACACGTTTCCAGGACTGGTTGGTTATCTCGGCCGCGGTCCAGTGCCCGTCGGTGTTCGAGGTCTTCGCTAAATGTATGTAGGAATCCCACGGGTTATCCGCGTTAAGGCGGCAGTGGGTGGCAAGATGAAGCACCCCTGAGTGGGAGGCGTTTCGCTGGACCTCGAACTCGGTGGCGCGTGAACCTGTGAGTGTGGTCGAGTTGGGGTAGACCTTCTTTATCGAGGAGACCTCGAGTTCGGCTGATGGAAGGTGAGCACCGGTCGGGTTGCCTACGAGGAGAAGGGAATCGGGACGCCAGCCGTCGGCTCCAGAACGGCGGTATATGCACTGAAACAACTCGGTGGATGTTAAAACACTCCAGTTGTACCGCTCGGTAAGGAACAAAGGCCTGCCTCCCTCCTCGCTCATGAGCGCTCCCCACGGAACGTAGTAAAGGTTGCCCGAAGGGATGAAGGTTACGACCTCGGCACGGGCGAGTTCCTGCTCGAAAGGCTTAATAAGGTAGGAGTAGAAATCTGTGAGTATCCGCTTCAAGGGTTCGACTTCATTGACGTAGAAATCGCTTCCGTCATCTGTCCAGTCCCATCCGAAAAGCCTGTTCCGGGCGTGTAGTTTCTTGACGTAGGTATCGTTGCAGAGCGTGCGGCATCTTGCAACCATGTCATCGAGCACGCTGCGCTTCACAGATGAGGACCTGACCTCGTAGCCCTGGCGAGAAACAAGAAACAGGTAGAGCTGATCTTCGGCCGCGTAGGTCATCAATAGCATCTGCCCCTGGGGAAGTTCGGATTGAAGCACCCCTATATCGGCTGCATTGACCCTGACAAGCGAGGAGTAGTCCGCATCCGCCTGAATCTGGGCCGCAATCCTGAAGTACTCGGCCTTGGTTGCGGCAAGAGAGGTGGTTATGTTTTCGACGACCTCATTACTTCGCAGCGAGTCCGGTTTGGCGTACTCATCTGCAAGCTGTGTCTCCAGAGCCTGGAGCTCCTTTTCCAGTTCGGTGCTTTCCTCGAGTTTATCGCCCATCCCGCCGCCGATAACTTCCGCCCCGCTCTCTGCAAAGGCCGTCTTCAAGGCCTTAGACTTTGAACGCTCCAGGTAGCTGAAGGCCTCACCCGGTTTTCCCGTCTCTATGAGGATTGAGGCAATCGCCTCGTAGCGGTCCTTGACCGTTTCGGAGTACGTGGCCTGCAGTTCGGTGGATTCTATCTCCCCGCGGGAGTACTCGAATATCTCGATTGAACGTGCAAGGTAGCTAACCGCCGAATCCGGTTGACCGAGAAGATCGCAGACAAGCCCTATCCGGCTGTAGACTGCCCCTGTGTTCGGATGTTCCTCACCCAGTGAAGCCTCCCATATCCCCGCTGCCTTCTTGTAGAATCCGAGGGCCTTTTCGTATTTCCCCATATCCTCGTATACGTTGCCTAAATTGTTGTAGGAGTAAGCGAGGCTCGGATGGTCCGCACCGAGTTCAACCAGCTTCAGGGAAAGAGCCTTCTGGTAATAGGGCAGCGCCTCTGCCGGTTTCTCCTGATTAGCATAGACTACACCGATATTGTTGTAAACCGTAGCTAAGGAGGGATCGTCCTGGCCCAGGGCGGCTGTCCAGATATCACGGGCCTTCTGGTAGTAGCCGAGGGCGGTTGAAAAGTTACCCGTCTTCGAGTAGACGTTACCTATATTATTGTAGCTCGAGGCAACGTCGGGATGGTTTGCTCCGAGAAGGACAAGCTCAATCTCCGCAGCTTTTCTAAAGTTCGCAAGCGCGTTGGCGTAATCACCCAGTGCAAGGTAAACGCTGCCCAAGCTGTTGTAGTTGCCGGCCAAACCCAGGTCGGGATTCTTACCCGAGACCAGACGAAGCTGGAGCGCCTTCCCCAGGTTTTTCAACGCATCCTGGTACGATGCAGCCTCGAGTTGAAGGCTGCCGATTTCGTCATAGATAGGTGCAAGTCCGGGATTATTCGAACCCAGGGCATTTGCCCTGATTTCCATTGCGCGCTCGAATGTTGCGAGTGCAGTCCGGCTCCTGCCGAGTCTGCGGTATATCCTGCCGAGATTCAGGTAGTTTTCGGCAAGTTCAGGATGCTTTTCTCCGAGTGTCTTTTCCCGTATCTCGATTGCCTTGTTCTGGTTGGCAAGTGCCTGCTCGAGGTTGCCCATCTCGTAGTGCACGAGGCTTATATTCGTATAGTTCCCCGCAATTACGGGATCGGTCGGTTCGAGTTCTGCAAGCCTGATGCGCAGCGCCTTACGATAGTAATCCAGTGAGTTGGAATAATCCTTGGTAAGCCAGTATAGGTAGGCTATCTGGGACTGAATCTTTGCTGCGGTTGTATCCGCTGAATCGTAGAGTATCGAATAGATATCAACAGCATTTTGATAATCTGCGATCGCCTTGGAGTAATCTTTTCTATCCTTGCTCTCTGCACCAACGGTCAGGTATATACTCAACGCCTGGCCCAGATAGGTGTTCGCCTCCGCAATCTTACCCGTTTCCAGCAGGCGGTTGCCCAGCGCATAGAGACTGTCCGCTCTTCTGCGGTGATTGTTCAGCTCGGTTGTCAGTGCAGTTAATCCGATTGAAACCAATAAGAACAGGATTATGGGAATTATATTACTTCCAAGCCTTCCCCCAGACCGCCGAGGAATGTCCATCAGGATACTCCTAACTGAATGTGATTAAACTTATTTATCTTCCTCAGCCCAATCTACCCACACACGCACTTAGCCTATTAATACCGCCATCTCTTCACCGATCCCTTTTTTTACATCCTAAGACCCCTTACAGAACCTCTACCCTTCTGTTATTTCACCTCTTTTAAATCCGTGACGTGTTTCCCGCTTCGGTACTAGTCCCCCTCAGTATTTAATGTAGCATTTCGGAAGTTCGGTCTTAAGTTTCTTTATTCCGTCTGCCGAGATTCCGGTACCCTTGATATTAAGGTTCCTGAGGTGTTTCATCCTTGAAAGATGCTCTATGCAGTTATCGGTTATCCCGGTAGCCGAAAGGTCCAATCTCTTCACATTACTCATACTGACGATGGATTCTATACCCTTATCGGTTATTGCAGAACCGTGCAGGTTCAATTCGGTAAGGTTAGGGATGCTCGCGAGGGCTTCAAGACCTTCGTCGGAAACCTTTAAGGGGCGCCCCCTCAGGTCGGTGACACTGGTTTTTGTCCGGAAGAGGTTCAAGGAACGCAAATCTTCAAGTTCCTTAAGGTAAGTTACTCCATCATCGGTTATCTCGGTGCTTTCCAGATCGAGACTGCGCAGGTTATCGAGCTCTTTAAGGTGTGCAAGACCCTCATCGGTAATATTGGTGTATGCAAGGTTGAGTGCACGCAGGTTCTTCAACGAAGTAATATACTTAAGATCATCATCGTCAACCTTTGTATATGCAAGATCGAGTGCGTATAGATTTTCGCATTCTTCCAGCTTATCAACGTTCGCATCGTCGAGACCCACAACACTGGCCGCCTTGCAGTTAGGCAACTCGGCAAGCAAGTCGAGTTTATCGCCTTCGGCCTGTACCGTCATTATCTTGTCCTTGTCAGGGATTTCAGTCACGTCATGTTCTACCAGGTCGATCCCGACCAGTTTGCCGTTGATCTTGAGTTGTCCCATGACATTCTCGTAATCGATACTGTCTTCTCCATTCCAGGGAATATAGTAGGGTGAAAGGTAAAGGTAATCCTCTCCTTCTTCCCAGTCGGTGATATCCAGCCTGTTTTTATAGTATAGGCCTTCCTCGGTAATCGCCAGCATCTCATACTCCTCATCGCCCCTTAAGGTAAACTCCCCTGTTCCAAAAGGGAAACTCAAGGGCTGAGCCCAAAGGGGCATGAAGACAAAGATACAAAGGACCGCAATCAAAAGCGGCTTTTTCATCATAACCTCCTCACTTTAGGTTACTATCGATTCTGCTCTCGCGGGGCTACTTGCCCCGGACCTTCATATAAGGTATCTAGGATTAACATTAGGTAGATTTCACACGATGTCAAGTCCTTTCACCTGTTAGATTCCCTTCTTTCAGAACATCACTTCCTTGACTTTACCCGTATTTGATGTATATCTATCCTATGTCAGGAATAAGACTTCAAAATCGAGATTCGTTCAGGAGGAGAGTTTGCGCAACGTAATCCCCCGCTTCATACACGAAAGATACGAAAAGGGGATCTTTGAGGGATCATTCGATTCAGCAACCATGTTCGTAGATATCTCGGGATTTACCTCGATAACAGAAACGCTTATGAAAAAAGGGACGGAGGGTGCCGAACGTCTATCATCCATGCTCAACGGTGTTTTTAACCCTACTATTTACGAGGTCTATCGCCGGGACGGTTTCATTACAGGATTTTCAGGAGACGCCTTCACCGCCGTATATCCAGGCAAGGACCCCTTAAAGCCTTTGTCTTCCGCCCTCGCCATCCAGGAAAAATTCACCCGGAATAGACCGGATTCAAAACAGGATAACCTTACGGTAAAGATTGGACTCTCCTACGGGCACGTTCAGTGGGGTATCGTAACCTCGGGGCAAAACACGGCCTATTACTTCAGGGGGGAGCCGGTTTCAGGATGTGCGAAGGTGATTGAAGATGCCGGTGCAGGCCAGATAGTACTCGACGATAATCTCTACAACGCCCTTCCCCTGCTTTCAACCGAACCGGGAAAGATAATCATCGAACCGCCTGAGTCACGAACAGAAACCGAACTTGCGATTCTTAATCAGTCTATACTTGAAAAGTTCGTACCTGCCAAGATTCTAACGTCAAAACGTTCCGGTGAGTTCAGGGAGGTTGCCCCGGTATTCATCTCGTTCAGGGAGATACCCAACTTCTTTGAAACACCTCAGTTTGTAGAGATTGTTTTGGATAAAGCCTTTGAATACGGGGGATTCTGGAGCAGCCTCAACTTCGAGGATAAGGGGCCCAGCTTGCTGGTTCTTTTCGGCGCTCCCGTAGCTTACGAAAATAACATAAGGAGGGCCGTAGACTTTGCGCTTGCAGTTCGCAAGGAGTTCCGTTTCGTTATCAGGGCGGGAATTACTGTAGGAACAGTATATGCCGGTGTGGTCGGAAGTCCCAAACGTTCGACCTACACCGCCCTGGGAGATGTGGTAAACCTTGCCGCACGTTTCATGATGGCAGCCGACTGGGGAGATATCTGGACTTCTGCCGAGGTTAAAGAGAGGCTTAAGGCATCGTATTCGACGGAAGACAAGGGGATTCACGAGTTCAAGGGGAAATCACATCCGGTTCAGGTTTATCGTCTTAAGGATCCTCATATGCGCGCCGCAGGTGAACTTTTTACCGGCAGGATGGTGGGACGCGAAAGTGAACTCGAAAAGGCCGCATCCTTTACCGAATCCTGCCTTGAGGGACGGTTCGGAGGTGTAATCAACGTTTACGGCGAGGCGGGGATCGGCAAATCCCGGCTGTTGTATGAACTTGCTGAAAATCTCGAAGACCGTTTCGTAACCTCTATTC